>NZ_SOFV01000022.1:0-249919 GCF_004402465.1 Cryobacterium sp. TMT2-14
CCGCGCCGGCGGCGGCCCCGGCCGCGGTGCGCGCGGCATTGCCGGCGGCGGTGCCGGCCTTGCGTGCGCTGCGGGCATCCCCCGCCTGGCGCTTGGCGGAGGCCAGGTCGAGGCGCAGACTGCGCATCGCCTCGCTGACTCCCGACCGCACGTCGTCGGCCAGTCGCCTCACGGAGTCGGCGACCTCGGTCTCGAGGTCGTGCAGGTCACCCTGGCGGGCCTGGAGTTCGGCGCGGCCGGCGTCGGTGATCTCGTAGACGGTCTTGCGGCCATCCGTCGATTTGGTCACGAGTCCTTCCTCTTCAAGCTTGGCCAGGCGCGGGTAGATCGTGCCGGCGCTCGGGATGTACGTTCCGCCGAAGCGGTCGCTGAGCGCCTGGATCAGTTCGTAACCGTGCCGCGGCTGCTCGGCGAGCAGGCTGAGCAGGTAGAGGCGGAGGCTGCCGTGGGCGAAGACGGGGGTCATTCTCAGACCTCCCCGTTGGCGCGGGCGTCGCCCGGTTCGGTGTTTGTTCGTTCGCCGGCCGGGCCCGCGGACGCAGGCTCGGTGCTGCGACGCACCACCGTGATGTCGCCCGACACCGAGTTGGCCTGCAGCTCGAGCCAGCTGCCCTCGAGTGTGCCGGTGCTGGACTCGAAGCCCTTTCCGAAGGTGCCGCGAATCGTCTGGTCGTCCAGCTGCAGCGTGCCCGAGACGGTGTTCAGCCGGTAGCGCGTCGCCACATCGGCGCCGAGGCGCACGGTGAGGCTGCCGCTGATCGTGTTCGTGTTGATGGAATCGGGCGTGCCCTCGATGTCGAGGAAAACCTCACTGTTAACCCCGTCGAGACTGAAGCGACGGATGGCCCCGCTCGCCGTGCAATCGCCGGAGACCGTGTGGGCGATGATACTGCCCTCGAGGCCGCGCACCGACAGCTCGCCGTTCACGGCGTTGAGCTCCAGGTCCCCGGTGACGCCGTCAACCACGATGTCGCCCGACACAGTGCTCAGCCGGGCGCCGTTCGTGAGGCCCGAGATCAGGGCCTCGGCCGAGATCACGCCGAGCTTCAGGGCCACGCCGCGGGGGACCAGGATGCTGACGTCTGCCTTCGCGGTGCCGCGGAACGATGCGAAGACCTCGATGAAGTTGTCCCAGCGCAGCTGCGGGTGGTCGATCTCGAGCGTGTCGCCGTCGACCGAGATCTTGAGGTCCTTGCCGGTCACGCTGTGCACCTCGATGCGAGTGCCCGGCTCGTCGTGGCCGATCACGTCGATCTTTCCGCCGATCATGCCCACCTTGAGCGCCCGAACGACCTCGATGTCGATCACCGTGGTCTGCCCGGGGCTGACCAGCCATTTTTCCAAAGCCATGGAATTCTCCTTTTCGGGGGCGGCGTCCGCGCAACGGATGCTCACCACCTGTTCACGATATATCGCGTCTTGTTGAAATTCACGATATATCGCGAGTGGCGAGCGAACAAGCGCCGACGGGAACTCTCAGCCGGGGTTCAGCTCTCGGTTCAGCTTTCGGTTCAGGCTTCGATTCAGGCTTCCGTACGGCGGTCAACTCTCCGGCTCGATGGGCAGGCCGAGGCGGGCGGCGCGCTCGGCCGATTCGATCGATTCGACCGGGGCGGCTCGCACGGTCAGCAGCGGGATCGGGGCTTTGTTGGCGATCTCCCGCGCCACGCTGCCAAGGAAACGCGAGCGGCGCTGCCGGTGGGAGCCGAGCGCGAAGAGGTCGTAGGCGCCGGAGCCCGTCCGGCGCAGGATCTGCTCGGCGGCGCTCCCGGTGGCCCGGGTGCTGAACGGGTGCACCGCAAGGTCGGCCAGCTGACCGACGGCGGCGGACTGGATGCCGGCGGCGATGCGGTCGAGCCTGTCGGGGGAAACGTCGCGCGCGACGTCGTAGTCGAGCACCGTCAGCAGCGTCACGGTCTGCAGCCTCGCCCCAAGGAGCAGCACCACCGTGACGGCGGCGTGGTCCGCGGCCTCGGAGCCGTCGATGCAGACGAGCACCCGCACGTCTCCCTCGAGGGATTCCCCGGGAATCACGGCCGCCTCGGCCAATTCCTCCCGCTCGAGGTAGACGGCCAGGCCGGCCAGCGCGATGGCGAAGGGGCCGGCAGCCAGACCGAGAACCACCCAGAGCAGGGCGTCGTGGCCGCGGCGGATCATCACGAACGCCGACGCAAGTCCCACCAGGACCCAGCCGACCGCCACCAGAAGCGGTGTCACCCAGACGCCTTCTGCCCACATGCCCTCAGCATTGGCGGCCCGCGCCGAACTTGCAAGGGGGCGAGGTCCGGCGGCCGGGGCATCCGTCGACCGGCTCGCCGCCTGAGCGCCGCCTGAGCTTCAGTACAGGAAGATCGGCAGCCAGTCGCGGGTGTGGGCGTGCACGATCACGAGGAAGACGACCGCGTCGAAGAGCAGGTGCACGATCACCACGTAGGTCAGTGATTTGGTGAGCGCGAAGGTGTAGCCCTGCAACAGCGCGAAGGGGAACGTCATCAGCGGCCCCCAGCTCTGGTAGCCCAGTTCCCACAGGAACGAGGTGAAGATCACGGCCTGCAGGAGATTGGCCTGCCAGTCGGGGAAATGACGCCTGAGCAGGGCGAACGCCGTGCAGATAAAGAAGAGTTCGTCCCAGATGCCGACGAAGCCGACGCCCACGAACAGGCGGGCGATCTCGTCGGGGGCGGTCACGGCCGGCCAGTTCTGGTAGGCGCCGGAACGGATGAAATAGGTCGGCAGAATCAGATAGCCCAGCAGCAGCACGAGCGGCAGGTACCAGCGTTCCAGGGAGGTCCAGCGCTGGCCGGTGCGGATCGGGAACCGGATCGCGTGGTCGCCGAACGCGTAGCGGGAGAGCAGGTAGGGCACGAGCACGGCGACGGTCAGCACGGTCCCCATCAGCGCCATATTCGGGTAGCTGATGTCGGCCTCGACCGAGATGGTGCTGATGATCAGCAGCCCGATCGCGATCAGGAGCAGATCCTTGAACAGGGCCCGGTCGATGGCGAAGGCGAGCCCGATGGCCGCGGCGAGTAGCGCGTAGCCGGGCAGCGGCTCGCGCGCCCCGAACAGCAGCACGGCGGAGGCGGAGAGCAGCGCGGCGGGGACGAGTCCCCAGGAGGCGCGCGGGCGCATCCGTTCGCTCGACGTTGCCGGTTTGGCGCCGCTGCCGGCGCTCGTGCCGCTCGTGAGTGGGCTGCCCGTGCTCCCACTCGTGCCCGCTGCCCGTTTCGCTGACCCTGCCGCGCCATCGCCCATGAGATATGGTACCCAACCCGGGCGGGGAACGGCCGGTGCGTCTCGCCTCGCGATCGGGCATCGAGGCCCGGCGATGAACCAATTCGACGGAGATTTTGGGAGCAAGGAAGGTTTTCCAGGGTTTAAGGACCGATTCGGACGAAATCTCCGTCGAATTCGTTCGGGGGGTGCGGGCGGAACGTGTCGCCGGCTGCCCGGCCGGCTACCTCGCCGGCTACCTCGCCGGCTACCCGGTCGCGAGATCGGGTGAATCGTCGCCGTGCAGCCCTGAAACCGACGTTTCACCCGCTTTCGCGGTCTGCGGCGCCGCTAGGTTGAGGGTGTGCATTCAGAGAGCGAACCGGTGGGCGTGGTGCGGAGGCTCATCGGCATCGATTCCGTCAACTCCGACCTGGTGCCGGAGGCTGCAGGCGAACGGATGATCGCAGCTTGGTGCGCAGACTGGCTCACCGCGCGGGGGTTCGAGGTGCACCGCCTCGAGGAGCATCCCGGGCGGCCTACGATCGTCGGCATCCGGCGCGGCACCGGGGGAGGGCGCTCCCTGATGCTCAACGGGCACCTCGACACCGTCGGCGTCGGCGGTTACGCCGGGGATCCGTTCGCGGGCGAGCTCCGGGACGGTCGCGTCATCGGCCGGGGAGCCTTCGATATGAAGGGCGGCGTCGCGGCGATCCTGGTCGCGGCGGCGCGGGCGACGGGAGTCGGGGGAACCGGGGCCCACGCGGCCGGGCCGGCCGGGGCATCCGTTCTCGCCGGAGACGTCATCGTCACCCTCGTGGCGGACGAGGAGTTCGGCAGCCTCGGCACCATGGAGGTGCTGCGCAGCTTCCGCGCCGACGCGGCGATCGTCGCCGAGCCGAGCGGGCTGTGCCTCACGCTCGCCCATCGCGGTTTCGCCTGGTTCGAGGTGGAGCTCACCGGGCTCGCCGCCCACGGATCCCAGCCGGAGCGCGGCATCGACGCCATCGTGCACGCCGGGCTGGTGCTGCGCGCCCTCGATGAGCTCCGGGCCGACATCGAGGCGGCGCCGGCGCATCCGCTGCTCGGCCACGGGACCGTGCGCGTGTCGACCATCGCCGGGGGTTCGGATGCCGCCACCGTCGCCGCCGCCTGCACGCTCACGATCGAGCGGCGCATGTTGCCCGGCCAGAGCCCCGACCGGGTCGAGGCCGAGCTCCGGGCGCTGCTGGAGCGGCTCGCCGACGTCGTCGCCGGGTTCCGCTTCCGGCTGACGCGGCTCGTGGCGCGTGCGGCGTTCGAGGCCGATCCGGAGTGGCCGATCGTGCGTCTGGTGACCGAACGGGCGACGGAGGTGCTCGGACGCCGGCCGGATGTCCGCGGCGAGCCGTTCTGGACCGACGCCGGGCTGCTGCACGAGGCCGGCATCCCCTGCCTCGTCGTGGGCGTGGACGGTGGCGGAGCGCACGCCGACGCGGAGTGGGCGGACGCGGCATCCGTCGACGCGCTCACCGAGATTCTGACCCGCACGATCGCCGATTTCTGCGGGTAGTCCGCGCGCCCGGCGATCCCGCCCGAACCCTGCCTCGGCCCCATCGCCGTCCCTGCCCCGCTGCACCCCGCCGGCCGGGGGAGTCCATGTGGGCCTCATGGTTGTGCTGATTGTTGAACAATATGTAGGCTGGCTCGACATCAGTGACCGCCGGTGCTGACCTTCCGAGAAGTGAGCGCCCCATGGTTTTCAACGTCGTCCGCGCCAGGATTCGAGCGAAAACCGCAGGCGTGAAGAAGAAGCTGCGCGGCCCGCGCCGGGCGCAGCGTAGCGCGCTCCTCGGAGCCATGTTCCTGATGGCGACCAGCGCCGTCGGACCCGGCTTCATCGTGCAGACCACAAGCTTCACGGTGCAGCTCGGCGCAGCCTTCGCCTTCGCCATCCTGGTCTCGATCCTGGTCGACATCGCGGTGCAGCTGAACGTCTGGCGGGTAATCGGCGTCAGCGGTAAGCGAGCGCAGGAACTGGCCAACACCGTGCTGCCCGGCGCCGGCTGGTTCCTGGCCGCGCTGATCTGCCTCGGCGGGCTCGTGTTCAACATCGGCAACATCGCCGGTTCCGGCCTGGGTGTCAACGTGCTCTTCGGCCTGGACGCCAAGCTCGGCGGCATCCTCTCGGCGGCCGTCGCGATCGCGATCTTCCTCAGCAAACGGGCCGGGCTCGCGCTGGACAAGGTCGTCGTCGTACTCGGGGCCGTGATGATCGTGCTGATCGCCTACGTGGCGATCGTGTCGAATCCGCCCCTCGGCCTCGCGGTCAAGAACGCGGTGCTGCCCGACGACATCGACGTCCTCATCATCACCACCCTGATCGGCGGCACGATCGGCGGCTACATCACCTACGCCGGCGCGCACCGGATGATTGACGCCGGCGTGACCGGACGGGCCCAGATCACCGAGATCACCCGCAGTTCGGTGCTGGGCATCATCATCACCGGCGTGATCCGGGTGCTCCTGTTCCTCGCCATCCTCGGCGTGGTCGCCGGGGGCGTGGACCTGACCAGCGACAATCAACCCGCGGAGGCCTTCCAGGCCGCAGCCGGCGAGATCGGGTTCAAACTTTTCGGCATCGTGCTCTGGGCCGCGGCCATCACCTCGGTGATCGGGGCGGCGTACACCTCGATCTCGTTCGTGACCACTTCACAGACCTCGCCCCGCACCCGCAGCATCGCCACCGTCGTCTTCATCGCCGTGTCAACGTTGGTCTACACGCTGCTCGGCCAGGCCCCGGCCACGCTTCTGATCATGGCCGGCGCGGTCAACGGGCTGATCCTCCCGTTCGGCTTCGCTGTCATCCTCTGGGTGGCCTGGCGCCGCCGCGACCTGCTCGGCGGCTACGTCTACCCGAAGTGGCTGCTGGGCATCGGCGTGCTGGCCTGGCTGCTGACGCTGTTCCTCGGCTATCAGTCCCTCGGCGGACTCGCGACGCTTTGGGGCTGACGGATGTCCCCGACCCCCACCCTGCACGGCCCGCCGCGCGCCGCCGCTCCGACGGCCCCCGAAGACCCCCGAAGGCCTCCCGAAGGCCCCTTGAGACTCCCGAAGACCCCTTGAGACTCCCGACGGCCCCCGAAGGCCTCCATTTCTCGCTGCTGTCCGCCGACCCGGTGCCCCCTTTCTCCGTCGCCGACATCCACCCCGCTGCCTGCTTGATCGCCCGCCTCTGTGGCTAACTCAGGAGTTTTGTTTGCGTGGTCACCGGCTGGTGCTGGCCGCCGCACTGGTCCGCGGCTGCGGTGCGCGGCCCGGTGGGATCTCCTGAGTTAGCCACAAACCAGCGCAGCGCGGAGGAACAGCGCGGAGGCGCAGCGGAGGAACAGCGGAGGTGCAGCGGAGGAACAGCGCGGACGCGCAGCACAGCCGCATGCAGGCAGCTGAGGGGAGCGGGGCCGGGCAGCCGTGCCGGATACCGCCGGCTAGCGGACGGACTCGGCCACGATCGACAGCAGCTGGGCCTCGGCGCGCTGCAGGTAGCCGGTGAGCAGGGCCGCGGCATCCGTCGACCGGCCGGCCGCCAGCAGCTCGACGATGCGGGCGTTGTCGTCGACGTAGGGCGCGTGGAAGGTGGCCTCCTCGCCCATCGAATGGAAGACCAGGCGCATCTCGGCGAGCACCTGCGCCATCAGCAAATTGAGGCGGTCGCTGCCGGCCAGGGCCACGACACCGGCGTGGAACTCCTGGTTGGCACCGGCCATGCCCGGGACCGATCCGGCCTCGCGGGCCTTCCGCGCGCTCGCGACGGCCTGGCGCAGTCCGTCCAGCCTCGCCGGGGTGAGCTCCTCGGCCGGTGTGAATGCCAGGGCACCCGGCTCGAGGTAGCGCCGCACCCGGTAGATCTCCCGAATGTCGTCTGCGGTGGGCCGGGCGACGAAGACGCCCTTGTTCGGGATGCGGGTGACCACCCGTTCGGCGCTGAGCGTCGCGAAGGCCTCGCGGAGGGTGTTGCGCGAGACGCCGAGCGCGTCGCAGAGCGGCTCCTCGGGGAGCTTCGTGCCGGGCGGCAGGTGGCCGGCCGCGATCCGCTCGCGAAGCACCCCCGACACCCACTGGCCGGTCTCGGCATGACGCGCCGACGCGGTGCGGTGACGCAGGTCGGCGAGGGTCTCGGCGAGGGTCATGGTGCCCACGATACCGCCCGGTCGGAGCGGCGGCCCGAGGACGGGCGGGGTGTTCCGGCGGTTCCGGCGGGCAGCCGGAACCGGGCGACGGATACGCTCAGTCCCCGATCGAGGCGACCGCGCTGTCCACCGCCACCGTGTCGCCGGGCTGAACCAGCTGCTCCCGCAGGATTCCGCTGCGGTGCGCCACCACGATCGACTCCATCTTCATGGCCTCGAGTACGAGCACCGGGTCGCCTGCGGCCACGAGCGCACCGGATGGGGCCATCCACTTCACGACCGAGCCGCCCATGCTGGCCCGGAGGGTGGCCGGGTCTGCGGCGGGGGCCGAGTGGACCCCGGTGGGAAGGCCGTCGGCAGCGGTGACAGCGGCCGCACCGGCCGCGCCGCCCAGCCCGCGAAGGAGACTGTCGAGGAGGGCGGCAGGCAGGCCGAGCGCCATCCGTCGCCCGTCGACCTCGATGGTGATGGTGTGGCGGGCGGCCTCCGGCGGCACGGGATTGAACTGGGGGTCGCTGGGCAGTTCTTCGGAGAAGTCGGCCTGGATCCAGCCGGTGTGCACGTCGAGGTGGTCGGGCGCGGTGAATGCCGTCGAAGTGACCACGGCACGGTGGAACGGCAGCACGGTGGGCAGGCCGGTGATCTCGAACTCGGCAAGGGCTCGGCGGGCGCGGGCCAGGGCCTGCTGCCGGTCGGCGCCGGTGACGATCAGCTTGGCGAGCAGGGAGTCAAACCGGTCCGGCACGATGCCGCCTGCCCTGACCCCGGAATCGACCCGGATGCCCGGCCCGGTCGGCACGGTAAAGGTCGCCACGGTCCCGGGGCACGGCAGGAACCCGCGCCCCACGTCTTCGGCGTTGATTCGGAACTCGAACGAGTGCCCCCGCGGTTCGGGGTCGGTGAAGATGGGAACGGGCCCGCCGGCTGCGATCTGCAGCTGCGCCAGTACCAGGTCGATGCCGCTGGTCTCCTCGGTGATCGGATGCTCGACCTGCAGCCGGGTGTTCACCTCGAGGAACGAGATGGTGCCGTCCTGCGCGAGCAGGTACTCCACGGTGCCCGCGCCGGTGTAGCCGGCGGCCCGGCAGATGGCCTTGGCCGAGGAATAGATCTGGTTTTTCTGCGCAGGGGTGAGGAACGGCGCGGGCGCCTCTTCGACGAGCTTCTGGTTGCGGCGCTGCAGCGAGCAGTCGCGGGTGCCCACGACGATCACGTTGCCGTGGGTGTCGGCGAGGATCTGCGCCTCCACGTGGCGGGGTTTGTGCAGGAACCTCTCGACGAAGCACTCGCCGCGGCCGAAGGCGGCCGTCGACTCGCGCACGGCCGAATCAAAGGACTCCTCGATCGCATCCATGTCCCAGACGACCTTGAGGCCGCGGCCGCCGCCGCCGAACGCCGCCTTGATGGCCACCGGCAGGCCGTGCTCCATGGCGAAGGCGCGCACCTCGGCGGCGGTCTCCACGGTGCCCTCGGACCCGGCGACCAGGGGAGCTCCCACCCGGATGGCGATCTCACGGGCGGAGACTTTGTTGCCCAGCACCCGGATCGCGGCGGGCGTCGGACCGATCCAGAGGAGTCCCGCGTCAATCACGGCCTGAGCAAAATCGGCGTTCTCCGAGAGGAAGCCGTAGCCCGGGTGCACGGCGTCGGCGCCGGAATTCTGGGCGATGCGCAGCAGCTTGGCCACGTTGAGGTAGCTGTCGGTCGGGCTGTCGCCGCCAAGTGCCCAGGCCTCCGTGGCGGCCGAGACGTGCAGGCCGTCGGCGTCGACGTCCGCGTAGACGGCCACGGAGTCAAGGCCCGCGTCGTCGCAGGCGCGAGCGATGCGCACGGCGATCTCGCCGCGGTTGGCGATCAGAACTTTCTGCATGGTTCAGCTCTCATTCGGGGCGTGTGTTCGGGGGGTGTTTGGGGCACGCGCGGGGGCTGCGCCGCTCCGCGCGTGGCGTGCCGGCAGCGCAGCGGCGCAGCAACCGCGTAGCGCGTGAGGGCGGGTATCAGGGGGAGGCGGGGACGGGCTCGGCTGGAAGGGGCTCGGCAGGCACGGGCGTGAAACGGATGCGCGCACCCGTCGGCAACTGTGCCGCGAGGTCGAGGTCCTCGGTGAGCACGACGCCGATCACGGGGTAGCCGCCGGTGACCGGGTGGTCCGCGAGGAACAAAACCGGCAAGCCCGACGGCGGCACCTGGATGGCCCCGCGGGCCGTACCCTCGCTGGCCAGCTCGCCCGGCCGCGACCGGGCGAGCGGCTCACCGGCCAGCCGCAGGCCGATCCGGTTCGACTGATGGGTGACGGTCCACTCCGCGTCGCCGAACCGGTCGACGGATGCCGGCTCGAACCAGTCCGCGCGGGGTCCCGGCACGAAGCGCAGCACGGTGACCTCGGCCGGGGCCGGCGGCGGGGTCTCGGGGTGGTGCACGGCGCTGCCGGGGGCGGGCGGCAGCATCCGGAGCACGGTGCCCGAGGTCAGCGGGGCCGGACCGATGCCGCTGAGGGTGTCGGTGGACCGGCTGCCGAGCACCGGGTCCACGTCGATGCCGCCGCGAAAGGCCAGGTAGCTGCGCACGCCCGAGCGGGGGGCTCCGAGCGACAGGGTCTGCCCGGCGAAAAGGGAGACGGCGGAATCCATCGGCAGCTCGCGGTGGCGGCCGACGGCATCCGTCACCGTGAGCGGCAGAACGGCACCGGTGACGGCGAGCACCTGGTCTGCCAGCGCGGTCAGGGACAGGCCGCCGAGGGCGTTCTCGAGCACGGCGGCCGTGGCGGGATTTCCAACGACCCGGTTGGCGCGCCGCAGGGCGCCACGGTCGAGTGCGCCGGACGCGGTCACGCCCTGGTCGGCGTAGCCGGGGCGGCCGAGGTCCTGCACGGTCGTCTGCGCGCCGGGGGAGAGCACGCGGATGCCGGTGGCGGGGGTGGGGGCCGCGGTTGCCGCGACATCGGGAGTGGCCGCCGCTGCCGGAGTCCCAACCGCGACTGCGGTCTCCGGGACGAGGACCCCCGCGGCGGCGACCTGCTCGCGCACCGCGCGGAACCGCACCCGGTCACCCGGGCGGATCAGGGCCGGCTGCGAACGCTTCAGGTCCCAGAGCAGGGCGTCCGTGCGGCCGAGCAGCTGCCAGCCGCCGGGGGAGGCGCGGGGGTAGACGGCGGAGTAGTCGCCGGCCACGGCCACGGAGCCGGTGGGCACCGAGCTGCGCGGCGAGCTGCGCCGGGGCACGGTCAGCACGGCGCTCGCGCCGGTGAGGTAGAGGAAGCCGGGGGCGAAGCCGCCGAACGCGGCGGTCCAGTCCTGGCCGGTGTGCGCGGCGATGACGCCCTCGCTGCTGAGGCCGGTGTGCGCGGCGACGTCGGCGAGGTCTTCCCCGTCGTAGACGGTGTCGATCCGCACGAGCGCGGCGTTTGCGGGGGCGGCCGGCAGCACCTGCAGCTGCCGCAGGGCGTCGGCGAATCCCCGTGCGGCGGAGGCGGAGACGCCGGTGATCAGCACGGTTTCCGCGGCGGCGAGCACGTCGAGCTGCCCGGCCAACGGATGCCGCTGCAGGTGTGCCTGCAGGTCGAGCACGTCGGCCAGGCTGGGCAGTCCGACCAGCACGGCGCGGTCGCCGACGGCTCGGATGATGCGAACGGGATCGGACACGGGGCTAGACGAAGCTTCGAATGCGGATTCCGGCATCCTGCAGCGCGGAGCGCACCGCACCGACCAGCGCGACCGCGCCGGGGGTGTCGCCGTGCAGGCAGATGCTTTCGGCCGTCACCGTGAGGAGGCTGCCGTCGACCGTGCGCACCTGGCGGTCACCGGCCAGGCGGAGCGCCTGCTCGGTGACAGCGTCGGGGTGCAGCAGCACGGCGCCGGGCCGGGACCGCGAGACCAAAGAGCCGTCGGAGTTGTAGGCGCGGTCGGCGAAAGCCTCCACGACCGTGCGGAGCCCCGCCGCGTCGGCGAGGCGCTGGATCTCGGAATCGGGCAGCACCATCACGGGCAGGCTCGGGTCGACGGCGCGGATCGCGTCGACGACGGCCTGCGCCTGCACCTCGTCGTGCGCGATGGTGTTGTAGAGGGCGCCGTGCGGTTTGACGTAGCTGACCCGGGTTCCGGCGACCGCGGCCAGGGCCTGCAGCGCGCCGATCTGGTAGATCACCTCGTCGGTGAGGTGACCGGGCTCCATGTCGATGAACCGGCGGCCGAAGCCGGCCAGGTCCCGGTAGCCCGGGTGCGCGCCGACCGTCACGCCGGCTGCGGCGGCGGCGGTGCAGGTGGCGCGGATCGTGCTCGGATCCCCGGCGTGGAAGGCGCAGGCCACGTTCACGCTGGAGACGGAGGAGATGATCGCTGCGTCGTCGCCGAAGGACCAGTTGCCGAAGGATTCCCCGACATCACTGTTTAGATCGATGCTGTCTGAATCGATGCTGGACATCCGGGTCTCCGTCCGTGGAAGTTTGGTTAAGGATGCACCACTTCCACAGATTGTTCAACAATGTATTGGCGGGTGAAAGCCCGATTCGGCGCCGGAGTCAGTTCGCGGGGCTGTCGATCGAGGGCTCGGAGGGCGGCACGGAACCCTCGAGGGTCTCCTCGAGCCGGGCGTCGTCGTTCTGGGGCAGGGTGATCGCGAAGAACGGGATCGTCCAGTGGCAGAGCGGGCCGACGAGCACGGCGAAGAGCACCGTGCCGATGCCCACGTTGCCGCCGAGCGCCCAGCCGATGCTGAGCACGGTCACCTCGATGCCCGTGCGCACGATCCAGATGCGCCAGCCGGTGCGCTGGTGCAGGCCCGTCATCAGCCCGTCGCGCGGGCCGGGGCCGAAATGCGCGCCGATATAGAGGCCGGTAGCGATCGCCAGCACCAGAAGCCCGGCAGCGAACAGCAGGATGCGCACCCACAAATCCTGCCCCGTCGGGATCAGCCAGAGGCCGACATCCGCCGCCGGCCCGACGAGCAGGGCGTTCAGCACGGTGCCCACGCCCGGCTTCTGGCGCAGCGGGATCCAGAGCAGCAGCACGACGCCGCTGATCAGGATGGTGACCAACCCAAAACCGAGGCCGGTGCGGCCGGATATGCCCTGGGTGAGGACGTCCCACGGGGCCACGCCGATCTCGCCGCGCACAATCAGCGCGATCCCCAAGCCGTAGAGGAAGAGGCCGATGAGGAGCTGGACGAGGCGACGGGTCATGGAAGTCCATCCAATTGCACTATCGGCCCGTTATCAAGTTGCCAGGCCGACCCGGCCCGGCGTCGCGGATGCCGCCTTCCGCGCCGCCGGCGACCTGTCGGGCCGGCCGCTCGTGCGCAGACCGTGCCTAGTCGTCGAGAACGAAGGTGACTTCGATCACGACGTCGTACGAGGTAATCTCACCGTCTGTCACCTCCACCTTCTGTTCCTTGACCCAGGCGCCGGAGACCCCGCGCAGGGTCTTGCTCGCCCGGGCGATGCCGACGGCGACGGCATCCTCGAAGGATCTGTCGGACCGGATGCTGAGTGTTGTCACGCGTGCCACAGACATAATTGCTCCTTGTCGTTCGGGTTGATGGTGCGTCTTGCGGCCGAGGGTACGCCCCTCCGCCTGCCTCGGCCCGACGGATGCCCCGGGCAGGGAAGTCTGCACACCCTGCAATGAGATACTGAACGGGTGCATTTTCTCGCTGTCTTGAGCATGAAGAACCGTGCGCTGATCGCGCTGATCACCATCGTCGTCGCCGTTTTCGGCAGCCTCGCCCTGACCAGCCTCAAGCAGGAGCTGATCCCTTCCCTGCAGCTGCCGCAACTGGTGGTCTCGACGAGCTACCCGGGCGCCTCGCCCGAGGTCGTCAACGACGACGTGTCGACGCCGATCGAGACGGCGATCCAGGGCATCCCCGGGCTCGAATCCACCTCGACGACCAGCAGCACCAACGCGTCGCTGGTCAGCGCCACGTTCACCTACGGCACCGACCTGGTCAAGGCCGAATCGCGCATCAGCCAGGCCATCAACCGCATCAAGTCGACCATGCCTGAGAACCTCGACCCGCAGGTGCTCTCCGGCAGCATCGACGACTTCCCGGTGCTCTCCCTCGCCGTGTCCGGCGGCGACCGCGACACCCTCGCCGACGACCTCACGCGCAGCGTACTGGGCGACATCCGTGATGTGCAGGGCGTGCGCGAGGCAGCCCTGGTCGGCGACGTCGGCCGCCGCGTGACCATCACGCCGGATGCCGCGAAGCTGGCCGAACGCGGCCTGACCAGCCAGGGCATCCGCAGTGCGCTGGAACAGAACGGGTCGCTGATCCCGGCCGGTTCGCTGACCGAAGACGACACCACCCTCTCGGTGCAGACCGGCTCGAAGCTCGGCGAGGCCGAGGACATCGCGGCGCTTCCGATCCTCGCCCCGGTGCCCGGCGCGGGTCTGACCACCATCGGCGACGTCGCCAACGTCGCCCTCGGCGAGAACCCGGTCGCGAGCATCTCCCGTGTCGACGGGCAGCCGGCCCTGACCATCGCGGTCACCAAGGTGCCCGCAGCGAACACGGTCGACGTGTCCGAGGCCGTGCGCGCGATCCTGCCCCAGCTGGAGGCGGCGGTCCCCGGCGCGACCTTCACGGTCGTCTTCGACCAGGCTCCGTTCATCCAGGAATCGATCGACGCGCTCACCGAAGAGGGCCTGCTCGGACTGATCTTCGCCGTTCTCGTGATCCTCGTGTTCCTGCTCTCGGTGCGGGCGACCCTGGTCACGGCGATCTCGATCCCGACCTCGGTGCTGATCACCTTCATCGGCCTGCAGGGCGTGGGCTATTCGCTGAACATCCTCACCCTCGGTGCCCTCACCATCGCGATCGGGCGCGTCGTAGACGACTCCATCGTGGTGATCGAGAACATCACCCGCAACCTGGTCGAGGGCGCCGACCGCGCCGCGACCATCGTGCGCGCGGTGCGCGAGGTGGCCGGGGCGATCACGGCATCCACCATCACCACCGTCACCGTGTTCCTGCCGATCGCGTTCGTCGGCGGCTCGACCGGGGAACTGTTCCGGCCGTTCGCGCTAACCGTCTCGATCGCCCTGCTCGCGTCGCTGCTGGTGTCTCTGACCATCGTGCCCGTGCTCGCATACTGGTTCCTGCGGCCGGCCAGGGCGGTCGCGCCCGCCCCGGTGGTTGAGCTCGTCGAAACCCCCCTGGCCCTTACTGCGGAGGTTTCGACAGGCTCGCCCATCGTCAGCGTCGAGCCCACGACTTCGCGCCGCACCCGCCACAACGGCAGCGCGGACGCCCCGCCCGAGGAGCGCCCGAGCCGCCTTCAGACCGGCTACCTCCCGGTCATCCGCTGGACCCTGAACCACGCCGTCGCGACACTCCTGGTCGCGGTGCTCGTTCTGGGCGGCACGGTGGCCCTGGTTCCCTATATGAAGATCAACTTCCTCGGCTCGACCGGGCAGACCACCTTCCAAGTCACCCAGACACTGCCGGTGGGCACCAGCCTCGCAGCTCAGGACGACGCCTCCACTGCCGCCGAGAAGTCCCTTCGCGGCACCGACGGCGTCGAAATCGTGCAGGTCTCCATTGGTGGCGGCAACGCCCTGGCCGCATTCGGCGGCGGCGTGTCGTCAAACACCGTGACCTACTCGATCACCACCGACGGGGAGGCCAACCCCGACGAGGTTCAGGATGTCGTGCGAGACCAGCTCACGGCCCTGAACGGAAGCGGAGAATTCTCGATCTCGTCCGGCGGAGGGTTCGGCGGGACATCCGATATCGCCGTGGATGTGACCGCGGCCACGAACGCCGACCTGCAGAGGGCCACCGACGCGGTGCTCGCCTCCGTGGAGGACCTTGACGCGATCAAGGAGAGCTCAAGCAATCTGGCGGCCTCACGCCCCTACATCGCGGTGACCGTCGACCGGGATGCCGCGGGTGCCGTGGGCCTGAGCGAGCTCGCCCTGGGCGCACTGGTGTCGCAGGCCATGCAGCCGAGCGTGATCGGATCCATCGTGATCGACGAGACGACCCTGTCGGTCTACCTGCAGTCCGAGGCTCCGCCGACGACGACGGCCGAGCTCGCGGCCCTGAGTATCCCGACCCTGGCCGGACCGGTTGCCCTGGACACCCTGGCCACGGTCGAGCAGGTCGAGGGTCCGTCCACCCTCACCACGACGAAGGGGCTGCGCACGGCGACCGTGTCCGCCACCCCCAGCATCGACGACCTGGGTGCGGCCAACGCGCAGATGACGGCAGCCCTGGCCGACACCGCTTTGCCGGAGGGCGCGACGGCGACCCTCGGCGGGGTCACCGCCGACCAGACCGAGGCGTTCGCGCAGCTCGGGCTCGCGCTGCTGATCGCCATCCTGATCGTCTACATCGTGATGGTGGCGACCTTCCGGTCGCTGCTGCAGCCACTGCTGCTGCTGGTGTCGGTGCCGTTCGCGGCGACCGGCGCGATCGCCCTGCAGGTGATCACCGGCATCCCGCTGGGTGTGCCCTCGCTGATCGGCGTGCTGATGCTGATCGGCATCGTCGTGACCAACGCCATCGTGCTGATCGACCTGGTCAACCAGTACCGGCGTCGCGGGCAGTCGGTGCGGGAGGCGCTGGTCAACGGTGCGTCCCGTCGTCTGCGCCCGATCCTGATGACCGCGCTCGCCACGATATTCGCGCTGCTGCCGATGGCGGTCGGCCTCACCGGAACGGGTGGTTTCATCTCGCAGCCGCTGGCCCTCGTTGTCATCGGCGGGCTGGTCTCCTCGACCGTGCTGACCCTGGTGGTGCTGCCCGTGCTGTACTTCCTGGTCGAGGGCGGCCGGGAGCGCCGGGCCGAGCGGCGCGAGCTGCGCGCATCCGCCGGCGCCATCTCCGACGTGTCCCGTGCCTGACTTCTGCACAGTGTGAGCCGCGCGGCGAACGGCCGTATGTTTCCGCGCATCCGCCGGGCCGAGCGGCGCGCATTCGCCGGGGTTGTGCACGCAACGCTGCGGCTAACTCAGGAAAACCGGTGTCGGCTGCAGCCCCTGCCCCCGGAATCAGGCAACGGATGCCGCGGCCTGCCCCGGATCTCCTGAGTTGGCCACCGTGCGGCCGAAGCCGGCCCGGCTCTAGAAGCTGACCGGGGCCGGGGCCAGCGGGCCGGTGCGCACGAGCACGGTGCTGTCGTCGTCACAGCCCTCGATCGGGTTCGGAGTGGCCACCCGGCTCGCGGTGTCCCAGCCGGGCAGCGTCACGTCGAGGGCGCCGACCGGCACGAGGGGACAGCCGTACGCGCTGGCTTGGCCGAGGTGCAGCAGGCTGTACGCGGATGTCCCGGGCGCCAACGCGAGGACCGCCACCGGGTACCAGCGTCCCGGCTCGGTGTCGGAAGCGGACCCGACCGGCACATTCGGGGCCGCGCCGACCAGAGTCGTCACCGGGTAGCCCTCGACCGTGCACGCCGCCGGGCCGGTGTTCGTGAGGCGCAGGTCCCAGTAGAAGTTGCCCATGCCGCTGTCCTGAGGCCTCGACTGCAGCGACAGCGCCAGTTGGTTCGAACCGCAGGTGCCGGCGGAGGCCGAATCGGCGGGAGCGGGTGTCGAGGACTGCGTGGCTGGGGAGGTCGGGGTCGAAGCTGCCGTCGGGGTCGAACCGGGCGGCGAGACATCGCCGGTCGGGGGTGAACCCGGCCCCGCGCATCCGGCCAGCACCAACGCCGCCGCGCACCCCAGTCCGACTGCCATTGACCGCCCTAGACCCCGCATCACCGTCATAGCCCCAGTTTCGCACTGCCTGGGCGTTGTCGCCCAGGGACACGGGCGCGGGCCAAAGATATGTAACATCCCCCGCGAAGCTGACCTAGACTCATTTCCAAAGGGGGGGTCTGATGACCACGCAATTTCCGAAGTTCCTGGACGCACGCTACCGGGTTAAGGACCTGATCGGCCGCGGCGGAATGGCCTCGGTCTACCGGGCCACCGACGAGCGTCTGGGTCGGGACGTGGCGATCAAGATCTTCGAACTTCGCGCCACCGACGTGCCCAATATTCAGCGCCAGCAAGCCGAGATCAACGTGCTGGCAAGCCTGAACCACCACAGCATTGTCACCCTGTTCGACGTCGGTGTGGACCGGACCGAGGCGGACCACCCGCAGATCTTCCTCGTGATGGAGCTCGTGGACGGCGTCAACCTGCGTCAGCGACTCGACCGGGATCCGATGTCGACGCGGCACATCGCCCAGATCGGTTACGACCTGGCGGAGGGGCTCGACTACATCCACGGGCGCGGCGTCATCCACCGTGATATCAAACCGGCGAACATCCTCCTTGCGGAATACAGCTCGGATTCCCGAGCGCGCGCGCGGCTGACCGATTTCGGCATCGCCCTGTTCCCGGACAGCGCGCGGGTGACCACCCAGGGGATGACGACGGGCACGGCCGCCTATCTCAGTCCGGAGCAGGCCCGGGGAGAGAACCTCGGCCCGGCGAGCGACATCTATGCGTTGGGGCTCGTGCTCCTGGAATGCTTCACCGGTGAGACGGCGTTCCCCGGGGAGCCGATCCCGTCGGCCCTGGCCAGACTCCAGCGCGACCCTGCCATCCCGCAGGAACTCGCCCCGGAGTGGCGGCACCTTCTGTCGACCATGCTGGCCCGCAAGCCGGAGCAGCGCCCGCCGACCGCGGAGGTGGTGCTCGCTCTGCACCAGGCTGTTATCGCGGAAACCGGCCGCCATCGTAGTGCCGTGGATCACCTCGTCAGCGACGAACCCGCACGGCTGCACGAGGTCGCGCGCCTCGACATTCTCGACACTCCCGCCGACGGCGCCTTCGACCGGATTGCCGCGCTCGCCGCCCGGTTGTGCGATGTGCCGATCGCGATCGTCAGTATCGTCGACACCGACCGTATCTGGTTCAAATCGCATCACGGCCTCGACCTCGAGGAGATCCCCCGCGATCCGGGCCTCTGTGCCTCGGCCATCATGTCCGAGGGACCCTGGGTGGTAGAGGATGCCCGCACCGACCCGCGCGCGCTCGCAAACCCACTCGTGGCCGAGGAATTCAGCCTGCAGTTTTATGCCGGAGTACCCCTGACGACCCGGAACGGTTACAACCTCGGCACCCTGTGCGTTATCGACTTCCGACCGCGCGCCATCACCGCGCCCGAGCTCCGCACCCTCACCGACCTTGCCGCTCTGGTGATGAGCGAACTCGAACTGCGGCTGGAAAGCCGGCGCGCCGCTCTTTCCTGAAGGGAAGCGGCCCCATGAGCGGTCAGGCGGTGTGGCCAGGCGCAGTGGTCACGCGGAGTCCTCGCTCAGCCGGCACCGACCTCGATGACGCTGACGCGCAGCCCGTCGAGAGCGGCGACCCGCAACTGGTAGTCCCCGGCCGAGACGGTGTCGCCCACCTGGGGCATGCGTCCGAGCCGGTAGGTCACGAAGCCGGCCGCGGTCTCATAGGGGCCGTCCTCGAGTTCGACTCCTGTGGCATCCGTGAAGTCTTCGATATTCAGGCCGCCATCCGCCAGCCGGGCCTGGCCGTTCTCGTCGGAGTGTCCCTCGGGCACAGGCAGGTCGTATTCGTCGTGGATCTCACCCACGAGCTCCTCAACGAGATCCTCGAGAGTCACGATACCGTCGGTGCCGCCGTATTCGTCGACGACGATCGCGATGTGCACGCCGGCACGGCGCAGCTGGGTCATGGCCGGCAGGATGCGATTGGTGCCGGGAAGGAAGACGATGGCCCGCACCACCTCGGCTACGGTCGTCGCGCCGGGGTGGGCGTCGGGGTCCAGGAGATCGCGCACGTGTACGAAGCCCAGCACCTCGTCGATTGAGCGGCCGATCACCGGGTAGCGCGAGTGCGGCAGCGACCGGATCTCCTCCAGGGCGGCGGGAATCGTCTGCGTGCCGACCAGGAAGTCGACGTCTCCGCGATGGCGCATCACCTCCTTGACCAGCCGGTTGGTGGCGTCGAGCACTTCACTCAGGATGTGCCGTTCCTCGACCTCGAGGCCCTCGTGTGCGTCGACGAGGTCGCGCAACTCCTCATCAGACACGAGCTCGCTCCGGGCGTGCGGGTCTCCGCCCAGGAGCCGCACAACGGCGTTCGTCGAGACGGACAGCAGCCAGATCACGGGGCGCATCAGGGTCGCGAAGACCTGGAGCGGTGGCGCGAGCGCGAGCGCGAAGCTGCTGGCCTTCTGCAGCGCGAATCGCTTCGGCACGAGTTCCCCCAACACCAGGGAGAGGTAGGCGACGAGGAGCGTCAGACCGACCAGGGCAAGCGTGTCCGCGGCGCCTTTCGACAGCCCGAGTACCACCAGCAGTGGAGCGAGGTCGGGCGCCAGCGTGGAGGCACCGTAGGCGGCGGACAGGAATCCGGCGACGGTGACGCCGATCTGCACGGCCGCCAGAAACCGGTTCGGGTCCCGGGCCAGGTGGGCGACCGTTTTGCCACGGGTGCTTTCGCGTTCCAGCGCGCGCAGCTGGCTCTCGCGCAGGGACACCAACGCCAACTCGGTCGCTGCGAACACGCCGCCGATGAGCACGAACAGCAGCACGAGCGCCAGGTTGAGCCAGGTATAAACGTCCATGCCGGTCATTCTAAAGCCGTTCGAGGACTCCACCCGGGCCGCGCCGCTGCGTCGGCTCCTCCGGCGTGTGGCTAACTCAGGAGATCCGGCGAGTCGGCTGCTCATCGGGTCGCGGTGCCGCGGAATTGCAAGGGGCGTGGTGACGAAGCCAGCCATTCTCCTGAGTTGGCCACGGGCGGGTGGGCTCCTGGCCGGCCGGCGAGCTGCCTGGACGTCGGCTGGCTGGCTGTCCGGCGACGGAGTGTCCTGGCCCGGGAGGTGGTCTTCGATGCCTCGCGTGCATAACTCCTGCGATTTCTCGGGACCGGCGCCGGACATCCGCGGAATTCCGGGGGTGCCCGATGAGTGATTGAGCAATGTGCAGGAGTCATGCACGACGGGGTGGGTTGGAGGATGACGGCGAGGGAGAGGGGACAGTGAGGGCGCGAGGCGGGAATCCCTCGGTCAGGCCGGGAGCGGTGATGGGCCGCGGCGGCCGGCCCGCACACCCTGCCGCCAGACCGCCCAGGTCAGCGGCACGCCGGGGCGGTAGGCGAGATGAGCGACGGATGGCGCGTCAAGCACCTGCAGGTCGGCCCGCCCGCCCACGCGCAGGGCTCCGACCGCGTCCGTTCCCGTGTCGCGGCCGAGAGCCCGGGCTCCGCCGCGGGTCGCCGCCCACACCGCCTCCTCGATCGTCAGACCCATTTGCAGCACCGCGGTGGCCACGCAGAACGCCATCGACGTCGTGTAGGAGCTGCCCGGATTGCAGTTGGTGGCCAGGGCGATGCTCGCGCCGGCGTCGAGCAGCCGCCGGGCCGGCGGGAACGGCTGCCGCGTGGAGAGGTCGCAGGCGGGCAGGAGGGTGGCCACGGTGGCTGAGGCGGCGAGGGCGTCGAGGTCCGCCGGCTCGAGGTGGTTGCAGTGGTCGACGCTCGCCGCGCCGAGCTCCACCGCGAGGCGCACCCCGCCGCTGAATCCCAGCTGGTTGCCGTGTAGGCGCAGGCCGAGGCCGGCGGCGCGGCCGGCCAGCAGCACCTCCCGGCTCTCCGCCACATCGAACGCCCCGACCTCGCAGAACACGTCGACGAACTGTGCGTGCGGAGCCACCAGGGCGAGCATCGGCCCGGTGACCAGGTCCAGGTAGTCGCGCCGGTCGATGCCCGGCGGCACGATATGCGCGCCGAGGAATGTGACGACATCGGCGACGGATGCCGCCACCCGAGCCGACCGCGCCTCGCTCGCCAGGTCGAGGCCGTAGCCGGTCTTGCTCTCGAGGAACGTGGTGCCCTGCGCCTCCGCCTCTCGCCGCAGCCGGGCCGCCGTGGCCGTGAGCTGCGCCTCGGTTGCGGCGCGAGTGGCAGCCACGGTGGTCAGGATTCCCCCCGCCGCGTAGGGCTGCCCGCCCATCCGGGCCTCGAATTCCGCGGCCCGGTCGCCCGCGAACACCAGGTGGGTGTGGCTGTCGACCCAGCCGGGCAGAGCGGCCCGGCCGCCGGCATCCGTGCGGACATCGGCCGCCGGTGCCGCGGACGCCGGTCCGATCCACGCGATGCGGCCGCCCTCGATCACGAGGGCGGCGTCGGCGAGGCGCGGGGCGCCGTCCGCCTGCGTGGTCAGTTCCCGGATACCGGTGATCAGCTCGGTCGGTTCGGGGGTCATGATCGTTCTCCTGACGCGAGCGCGGCGGTGCCGTCGAGCGCGGCGAGGGCGTCGCGCAGCAGGAGCTCGGGTCGCAGCTCGGGTTGCAGCTCGGGTTGCAGCGTGCTCGACGGGCGCCCGCCAGGCCCGCCCGCGCCACCCACCAGCACCCCGGAGTCGGCGACGACGCGTCCGCCCACGATCACCCGGCGCACGTCGGCGGCCGTTGCGGTCAGCGGCAGCTGCTCCGGCAACGATCCGGCTGTGCGGATGCTGTCGCTCGCCACCTCCACGAGGTCGCACAGGTCACCGGGGATGAGGCGCTGCCGGCCGAGTCCGAGCACGGCATAGCCGTGGTCCGAAGCGGCCACGAGCAGTTCGGCGGGCGTGAACCGGCCGCGCCGGCCCGATGCCAGGCGCTCGCCGGCCTCCAGGCCGCGCATCTCGAGCAGCGGGTCGATGACGGCGTTCTGGTCCGAGCCGAGGGCTATCCGCGCGCCGGCCCGCTGCAACGCCAGGGCCGGCCCGATCCCGTCGCCGAGGTCGGCTTCCGTGGTCGGGCAGATCACAACCGAGGCCCCGGATGTCCCGATCAGCGCTACATCCTCGTCGGTGAGATGCGTGGCGTGCACGACGCTCAGCCGCGGAGCGAGCGCCCCGATCCAGGCCAGCACCTCGGTTGGGGTCCGGCCGTAGGCGGCCCGGCAGTCCGCGTTCTCCTGAGGCTGCTCCGACAGGTGGATGTGCAGTGGAACGGCATCGGGCAGCCCGGCGAGCGCCTCCCGGATCGCGGTCGGGGACACCGCCCGCACCGAATGGATCGCCGCGCCCAGGGTGACGCGGGCATCCGTGCCGGCCTGGATGTCGGCCTGGCTGTCAGCAGGGGAGCCGTCGCCGTCATCGGCCGTGGCAGCACGGCCGAGCGCCGCGCGCAGCGAGTGCCACCGGGCCAGCCAGGCGGCCGCCGATCCGTCGCCGAAGGCGCGCTGCGCGGGGGTGAGGGGCATCCCGATCCCGCCGTCGAGGTAGAGCGTGTCGAGCAGCACCAGACGGATGCCCACCTCCCGTGCCGCGGCCGCCAACGCCAGTTCCATGGCGTGTTCGGCGGGGTAGCGGGAGCCGCCCGGCCGGTGATGCAGATAGTGGAACTCGCCGACTGCCGTGAAACCGGAGGCCAGCATCTCGGCGAACACCGCCCGTGCCAGCAGGAAGTACCGCTTGGGGTCGAGGCCGGCGGCCACCTGGTACATGGCCTCCCGCCACTGCCAGAAGTCGCCGCCGGCGTCGTGGGTGCGGCCCCGCAATGCCCGGTGGAAGGCGTGCGAGTGCGCGTTGGCCAGCCCCGGCAGCACGGTGCCGAGCCGCACGTCGCCGGGCCGCGGCTCGGAGCGCGGTGTGACAGCCTGAAGGCGCCCGTCCGTGCCCACCTCCAGCCGCACGCCGGGCAGGGCAGCCCCGTCGACCAGCGCCAGCTCGCACCAGTAGGCGGCCACCGGTGTCCCCGACTGTCCAGCCCCAGCCTCGACCCCGCGCGCGCTCACAGCAGGCTCCGCAGCAGGGTCTCCAGGGCGTCGATCCCGGCGACGCAGTCGCCCACCTCGGCGAATTCCTCGGGGGAGTGCGAGACGCCGGTGGGATTGCGCACGAAGAGCATGGCGCTCGGCACGCTCGCTGCGAGCACGCCTGCATCGTGCCCGGCACCCGTCGGCAGGGCCGGAACGAGGGCGTCACCGCCGAGCACCGACCGGAATCGTCCCACGAGCTCGGGGTCGAACGTCACCGTTCCGGTCCAGGACTCCTCGGTGACGGCCACGGAGCATCCGTTCACCAGGGCGGCCTCGCCGACGGCCGCCTCGATTGCGGCGACCAGGTCGCGGGTCTCGGCGTCGGTGGGCGCGCGGGCGTCGAGCCAGGCGTGCACGGATGACGCGATCACGTTGGTCCCGCCCGGCACCACCTCCAAACGGCCGACCGTGGCGCGCGCGCCGGGGTGGTTCCCGGCGGCATCCTGCACGGCGACGATCGCGCGGGCGGCGGCCACGAGCGGGTCGCGGCGGTCTTCCATCGGGGTGGCGCCGGCGTGGTTGCCCTGGCCGGTCACGGTGAGGCGCCAGCGCCCGTGCGCGAGGATCGACGACGCCACCGCCACGGGCCGGCCGAGGTCGACCAGGCCGCGGCCCTGCTCCACGTGCAGCTCGATGAAGAGGCCGATTCGGGCCAGGGCGTCCCGGTCGGCGCCGAGGTGCGCAGGGTCGAGCCCGGCGCGGCGGGCAGCCTGGGCCAGGGTGATCCCGTCGGCGTCGATGAGTGCGCGGGCCCGGTCGGCGTCGATGCCGCCGGTCAGCAGCCGGGAGCCCAGGCAGGCGATCCCGAATCGGGAGCCCTCCTCCTCGGCGCAGACGAGCACAGCGCAGGGGCGGGACGGCGTGAACCCGGATGCCCGCAGCCGCGCCACGGCCTCGAGCGCACTGACCACGCCGAGGGGGCCGTCGTAGGCGCCGCCGCCGGGAACGGAATCCAGGTGGCTGCCCGTGACCACGGCATCCGGCCCCGGCTCTCCCCACCAGGCCCAGAGGTTGCCGTTACGGTCGGTCTCGACGTTGAGCCCGAGGCGCTCGGCGCGCAGGGCGAACCAGGTCCGCAGCTCGAGGTCGGCACCCTGCCAGAGGTGCCGGGAGTAGCCGCCGCGGCGGGAGTCCCGCCCGGTGTCGGCGATCTCGGCGAGTCCGGCGAGCATTCCGTGGGCGAGCTCGCTCATGCGCACACCCCACTCACTCCGACTCCCACATCGGCACGCGCAGGCCGCGCTCCCGGGCCACCTCCTCGGCCCGCTGATACCCGGCGTCGACGTGCCGCATCACGCCGGTGCCGGGGTCGTTGGTGAGCACCCGGGCGATCTTCTCGGCGGCCAGGGGGGTGCCGTCGGCCACGATCACCTGGCCGGCGTGGATGCTGCGGCCGATCCCGACGCCGCCGCCATGGTGGATCGACACCCAGGTGGCGCCCGACGCCGTGTTCAGCAGCGCGTTCAGCAGCGGCCAGTCGGCGATCGCATCCGACCCGTCCAGCATGGCCTCGGTCTCCCGGTAGGGCGAGGCGACCGAGCCGGAGTCGAGGTGGTCGCGGCCGATCACGATCGGCGCGCTCAGCTCGCCCGACGCCACCATCTCGTTGAACTTCAGACCGGCCCGGTGCCGTTCCTGGTAGCCGAGCCAGCAGATCCGTGCGGGCAGGCCCTCGAAGTGCACGGTGTTCTGCGCCTTCGTGATCCAGCGGCGCAGGTGCTCGTCCTCGGGGAACAGCTCCACGATGGCCCGGTCGGTCGCCGCGATGTCGGCCGGGTCGCCCGAGAGCGCCACCCAGCGGAACGGGCCTTTGCCCTCGGCGAACAGCGGGCGGATGTATGCGGGCACGAACCCGGGAAAATCGAACGCCCGCGCGCAGCCGCCGAGCTCCGCCTCCGCCCGGATCGAGTTGCCGTAGTCGAAGACCTCGGCACCGGCATCCTGGAAGCCCACCATCGCGGTGACCTGTTTGGCCATGGATGCCCGGGCGCGCTCGGTGAACTCCTCGGGCTTCGCGGCCGCGTAGTCGTGCCACTCCTCCGCAGTGACACCCTCCGGCAGGTAGGCCAGCGGGTCGTGCGCGCTGGTCTGGTCGGTGACGATGTCGATCGGCACCCGCCGCTCCAGCAGCTCGGCGAACACGGTCGCCGCGTTGCCGACCACGCCCACGGAGAGGGCGCGCTTCTCGTTCTTCGCCGCGAGTACCCGGGCGATGGCGTCGTCGAGGGTGGGTGCCAGTTCGTCGAGATAGCCATGCTCGACCCGGCGCAGTAGCCGGGACTCGTCCACGTCGACGATCAGCACGGCGCCGCCGTTCATGGTCACGGCCAGTGGTTGCGCGCCGCCCATGCCGCCGGCCCCACCGGTGAGGGTGAGCGTGCCGGCCAGGGTGCCGCCACTGTGTTTGTGAGGCCCGCCCTCACGGGCGGCGATCTTTGCGGCCACGGCGGCGAAGGTCTCATACGTGCCCTGCAGGATGCCCTGGGTGCCGATGTAGATCCACGAACCCGCCGTCATCTGGCCGTACATCGTCAGGCCGAGGGCCTCGAGGCGGCGGAACTCCGGCCAGGTCGCCCAATCGCCGACCAGGTTGGAGTTGGCGATCAGCACCCGCGGCGCCCACTCATGCGTGCGGAACACGCCGACCGGCTTGCCGGACTGCACCAGCAGCGTCTCGTCCTTTTCCAGCGTGGTGAGCGTGCGAACGATGGCGTCATAGGCCTCCCAGTTGCGGGCGGCCTTGCCCGTGCCGCCGTAGACCACCAGGTTCTCCGGGTGCTCGGCCACCTCGGGGTCGAGATTGTTCATCAGCATCCGCAGCGGGCCCTCGGTCTGCCAGCTCTTCGCGGTCAACTTGGTGCCGCGGGCGGCGCGCACGGGGCGGGATTCGGACATCACTGTCTCCTAGGGGGTTCGGGGGTTCGGGCGATTCGGGGTCGATCAGTCCGTAGGGAGGTTGGGGACGGCACGGCTGAGACCGGCGGACACGTGCCCGGCAGCCTGGGCCAGCAGCGGGCCGTAGCGACGGATGTCCGCGGTCTCCACCCGGTAGCTCGGGATGACCAGGCTCAGGGCGGCGATTGTTCTGGCCTCCGAACGGATCGGCGCGGCCAGGGCCGTGACATCCGTTTCGACGCCGCGTTCGACGACCACGTAGCCGGTCTCCGGGGTATGCCCGGTGAGCACCTGCCCGGCCGCGGAGCGTTCGAGCGGCACGGTGCGGCCGACCCAGCTCGTGTGCCGCACCGAGTGGGTGCCCTCGACGATGGCGATGTAGAGCCCGGTGGCGTTGTGGCCCACGACGCTGAGGTAGACGGACTCGCCGGTCTCGGCGACGAGCCGCTCCATGGCCGGGAGGGAGAGGGTGACCAGCGACTCGCTGCTGAGCGACTGCGCGCCGAGCTGGATGATGCGGCTGCCCGGCAGGTAGGCGCCGTCGTCGGTCTTGTGCACGAAGCCGCGGGTCTCGAGCGTGCGCAGCAGGCGCAGGGCGGTGCTCGGTGCGAGGGCGACGGCGCGTGAGCTCTCCGAGAGCGTGAGCCCGTCGGCGTCGCAGATCACGGCGAGCAGGTCGAGGGCTCGTTCCACGGTTCGGGTGGACGACTCGGCCATGGGTGCTCTCCCGGTTCTCGTGCGGATGCTGATGTCATTCAGTAAAACTCAAGTGCCACTCTATGGCAAGAGGCGGATGGGAGACCCGTTCCCATTCACCGGGTCCAGGGCTCGACCGCGGACACCGCCCTCGTCCTCGCCGACTCCTCCACCTCTCGCGACCTTGTCTACGCCGCGGCGGGGAGTCGACGAGGGATGCTGCTCAGCCGGTGGGATCAGTGACCTCCGCCGAGGTTGCCGGCGAGGCGGGCGTGGATATTGGTGCTGGCATCGTTCATACCGACGATCACGGCGCGTTTGCCGAGACGTTCATATTTGTTCGTGATGGAGTCGAGGGCTGCGACGGTGGAGGCGTCCCAGATGTGGGAGGCGGCCATGTCGATGACGATGCGGTCCGGGTCTTCTGCGTACTCGAACTGGGTGGTGAGGTCGTTGCTTGACGCGAAAAAGAGCGCGCCGGTCACGGTGTAGTACGCAGTCGGGACAGACTCATCATTGGACAAGCTGCGTTCAACGTCTACGAGGTGCGCCACCCGGCGGGCGAAGGCGACCATTGCCACGAGAACCCCGACGACTACGCCGATGGCGAGGTTGTGGGTAATTACGACCACGGCGACTGTGGCGACCATGACCGTAGTTTCGCTTTTTGGCATCCTCTGAAGTGTGGACAGACGGATGCTGTGCCAGTCGAAGGTCAGCACCGAGACGATGATCATCACGGCCACCAGGGCGGCCATGGGGATGATGGCGACGACATCGCCGAGAGCGACGACCAGGATCAGCAGGAATACGCCGGCAAGGAACGTGGAGATGCGGGTTCGGGCGCCGGAGGCCTTCACATTGATCATGGTCTGGCCGATCATGGCGCACCCGCCCATGCCGCCGAAGAAGCCGGAGAGCATGTTGGAGACGCCTTGACCCCAGGTTTCGCGGGTCTTGTGGGAGTGGGTGTCGGTGACCTCGTCGACGAGTTTGGCCGTCATTAGGGACTCGAGGATGCCGACCATGGCCATGGCCAGCGCGTAGGGGGCGATGATCGTGAGCGTCTCTGCGTTGAGGGGAACGTTTGGGATGAAGAGTTCGGGGAGGCTCTTGGGCAGTTCGCCCTGGTCGCCGACGGTGGGCACGTTGATTGCGATGGTGACGGTTGCGATGGTCAGCACCACGATGGCGACCAACGGGGCGGGGATAATCTTGGTGAACCGGGGCATGACGACCATGATGATGATCCCGATCGCCACCAGCGGGTACACCATGAACGGCACCCCGAGCAAATGCGGCAACTGTGCGATGAAGATGAGGATGGCCAAGGAGTTCACGAATCCGACCATGACGCTGCGCGGGATGAAACGCATGAGCTTGGCCACACCCAGCACGCCCAGGATCACCTGCAGGAGCCCGGCCAGGATGACCGTGGCGATGAAATAATCCATGCCGTACTCGCGTGCTACCGGGGCGATCACTAGGGCGATGGCTCCCGTTGCGGCGGTGATCATCGCGGGGCGGCCGCCGAGGAACGCAATGGATACGGCCATCACGAAGGACGAAAACAGTCCAACCCGTGGGTCGACGCCAGCGATGATGGAGAACGAGATCGCTTCCGGGATCAGCGCCATCGCGACGACGAGGCCGGCGAGAACTTCTCGGGTGAGGAGCCGCGGAGTTCGAAGTGCTGTCATCACCGATGGCTCGGCTTTGTAACGGTCGGGCGAGGGGGATTTTTGAGCGAGTGCCATGGGGCCTCCAGGGACGGGGCTCGCGGTGGCGGGCCAGAATAGGGGAAGGGGAAGGGGAAGGGGTGCGCCCGGTGCGCACAATCATCCGCCGATACGGCGAGGATGGATGGTGGGCTGTCACACATTGTCAGCCGACGATCACAACTCTACCCTAACGTTAGGGTTATGTTCGAGTCCACGCATGAGAGGTCCCGCCATGTCACCGACTGAGCCAACGGCAACTATGCATATCGGCGAACTGGCCGAACGCACCGGACTGTCATTGCGAACCATCCGCCACTACGACGAAATCGGTTTGCTCAGGGCCTCAGGCCGGACCGATGGCGGCTTCCGTCTCTACACGGACGAAGATCTGGCCCGGTTGATCCTGATCCGGCGCATGAAGCCGCTGGGCTTCTCGCTTGAAGAAATGATGTCGCTCCTCAAGACCATCGACACACTGGACGGCGCCATCAAGGGCGCCGACATTGCCGCCGTGAGGTCAGACCTGGAATCCTTCATCGCACAGGCCGAGGAGCGGCGCCAGGGGCTGCGTGATCAGCTCGCAATGGCCGACGAATTCCTTGCTCTCCTGCGCCAGCAGTGAGCGAGTGCCCTGCGGTGGACTCAGGTGGCTGAAGGTTTAGAACAGCTCACTTCCGCGAATTCATGGGACTCTGAGTAGTGTGACCCGCTGTCGCCCTGACGACCGCCGCTCGACCGAAAACGGCATCGCTGACGGTGACGACAGCTTTTTCGAAGAATGTCCTTGCCGTCGAATCCGCTGCAACATTTGAAGCCCGCGGACTCGGCAAGGCCGTGCTGTCCGTGAGCCTAAGCGTCTCTGACGACGAGCGGCTCAATGAAGCGCCGGGCGAGCGAGCCCCGCCGATCGAGATCGATGCCCCTCTGGCGCTGGAGCCGGGCACACTCACGATCCCGTTCGACACGGCGGACCTGGCCAGGCATTGTTCTGTCCGGGCGCGAGGTGGAAGCTGACACGTTGTCTTCATGGGTACGGGAACAGTTAGCCGCATTGGTCTGAACTCAGGTGGGACACCATGAGCGCCAGCCGCGTGCGCAGCGTCATCTACGGCGAAGCGTTGAACGCTTTCCTCTATCGGCGCGAGGTCCCAGTCAAGCAATTCTCCGAACTCGTGCGGACGGCTCTGGCTGTCTGAAGAATTCAGCTGCGCGAGTCCGAGCGTTCGATCAGTCGACGTTGCCTGAACGAGCAGCCACACCCACGCCGAAACCCACGGCCTTGACCCAGCCAGTGTGCTGCGGGACTCGTGGAACGAACGAGAACGCGGCACCGCCGACGACGTCGGCCCCGTCTTCTCCCACCGAATGGAACGACGTATCGAAACGGCCCCCGCCAACCAGGTGCCAGCAGTGGCCGGGCGTCCGCCGAAGTCGACGTGTTCCGCGACCGGTACAATATGGACCCGGCACAGACCGAGGCCATTCCCGCGGCGTGCCGTGAGCACGCGGTTGGTGCCGAACTCGCGGCGCGCGTAGCTACCCTGCAGAAGAAGCAGGCTCAGAGCACCCCGCCGAACGCTCGCGAAACCGGCCGGCATAGGCCGGACACCGCACTCGACGTGATGCGCGCCGCGAACCGGACCACGGCAGGTAAGCAGCGTGAAGCGCAATGCGCCGCCGGCCTCACCGTAATGCCGCGGCAGGCCACGCGCGGAGACCAGACGACACATTCCGACGACCAGCGTACCCGCGATGACGGCCGCGAACGGTAGAAAATCCGACGCCTCAATGCCGTCGAGCAAGGAAGTCCCGAGCCTCATTTGATCGATTTTCGAAACGACGCGAATTTGAAACTGCTGATCCTTGAGCACCCGGGCGATCGGGCAATCGCGCGACTTTCAGACCGCCCCGCGGTCCGTTCGGAGACATCCCGACCGAGAGCACCCGCCGACAGGAGTGGGTGCGCCTTGCCGCCGAAGTCGACGTGTTCCGTGACCGGTACAAGGTTGAACCGACCCAAACCCAGGCCATCCCTGAGGCGTACCATGAGCGCAGCGTTGGCGCGGAGCTCGCGGTACGAGTGGCGGACCTGCAAGAGAAGCAGGCTCAGAGCGCGCCGCCGAGCAAGTGCGGGGCCGGCCAGCAGATGCCGGCTACCGCGCTCGACGAGGTGCGCGATGCGCGCTGCCGGCCTGACCGTAAAGGCCCGCCCGGCTACCCGCGGCGACGAGTCGAAATCGACCGACGACCCTCGTACCCGTGCCGCCGGCCTCGAACGGTAAGACCGGCGAAACCTCCGCCAAGCTGAGGCGGGAGTCCCGTGTTCGCCCCGGAGCTACAGTCCTTGCGCCAGCCGGTAGTATGCCTGGTTCCATCGCACCTCACGGCCGAAGTCACGCAGTGTCGTGGACTGGTCGATCAGGAGGAGTTCGGTGTGAGCCATCTCGGCGTAGTCCTGGAAGACCTCGATGCCGACGGCAGTCGACATGACCGTGTGGTGGGCGGCGCCGGCGGTGAGCCAGGCGGCGGCGGAGGTGGCGAAGTCGGGCGCGGGGCGCCAGACGGCGCGGCCGACCGGGAGCTTCGGGAGTGCCTCGGTGGGCTCGACGACCTCGACCACGTTGGCGATGAGTCGGAACCGCTCGCGCATGTCACTCATCGCGACCACGACGGCGGGGCCGGGGGCGGCGTTGAAGACCAGGCGCACGGGGTCTTCGCGGTCGCCGATTCCGAGCGGGTGGATTTCGAGTGTGGGCTTCTCGGTTGAGAGCGCCGGGTTTACTTCGAGCATGTGGGCACCGAGGATCAGTTCGTCCCCGGGGGTGAGGTCATAGGTGTAGTCCTCCATCAGGCTCGCACCGCCGGGCAGGCCGGCGCCCATCACGTTGGCCACGCGCACGAGGATGGCCGTCTTCCAGTCGCCCTCCCCGGCGAAGCCGTAGCCCTGTTCCATCAGCCGCTGCACGGCGAGGCCCGGCAGCTGGCGGAGCGCGCCGAGGTCTTCGAAGCTAGTGGTAAAGGCGCTGAAGCCGCCGGCCTCGAGGAAGGACTTGAGTCCGATCTCGATCGCGGCACCGTATCGGAGCGACTCGTGGCGTTCGCCGCCCACGCGCAATTCGGGGGCCACGTCGTAGAGGTCTTCGTACTCCGCGACCAGAGCGGTGATCTCGGCATCCGTCGCCGCGTGCACGGCCTCGGCGAGTTCGTTGACCGGCCAGGTGTTCACCTGCACCCCGAAGCGCAGTTCGGCCTCGGTCTTGTCGCCCTCGGTGACGGCGACGTAGCGCATGTTGTCGCCGAAGCGGGCGAGCTTCATGCTGCGGGACGCGGCCCAACCGGCGGCCGCGCGGGTCCAGGTGCCGATCTGGTTTGTCACGGCCGGGTTGGAGACGTGGCCGACGACAGTCTTGCGGGACACGCCGAGACGGGTCTGGATGTAGCCGAACTCACGGTCGCCGTGCGCGGCCTGGTTGAGGTTCATGAAGTCGAAGTCGATCTCGCTCCAGGGCAGTTCGACGTTGGCTTGGGTGTGCAGGTGCAGCAGCGGCTTGGTCAGGGCGTCGAGCCCGGAGATCCACATCTTCGCGGGTGAGAAGGTGTGCATCCACGCGATCAGGCCGATCACCCGGTCATCCGAGTTCGCGTCGAGCGCCGCGCGGCGAATCGAGTCCGAGTCGGTGAGCACGGGCTTCCAGACGATTTTCACCGGGATGTCGCTGCTTGCGCCGAGCGCGTCGGCGATGGTCCTGGACTGCTCGGCGACCTGACGCAGGGTCTCCTGGCCGTAGAGGTTCTGGCTTCCGGTGAGGAACCAGACTTCGTAGTGATCGAGGGTGGTGGTGAGTGTTGGCATTAGCGCAGTGCTCCTTGCGGTGCTTGTCCGTAGACGTTCTGATAGCGGTTGAAGAGGGAGTCGATCGCGGCTTGCGGGATCGGGATGAGGTCTCCGCCCTGGCGGGCGAGGTGCACGGTGCGGGCGACGTCCTCGACCATCACGGCGGCCTTGACGGCGTCGCGGGCGTCCTTGCCGATCGTGAACGGGCCGTGGTTCTGCATCAGCACCGCGCGGGACCGGTGGCCGGTGAGGGCGTCGACGATGCCGCGGCCGATGGTGTCGTCGCCGATGATAGCGAACCGGCCGACGGGCACGGGGCCGCCGAATTCGTCGGCCATCGCCGTGATCACGCACGGGATCTCTTCCCCGCGGGCGGCCCATGCGGTGGCGTAAGTGGAGTGCGTGTGCACGACTCCGCCCACCTCCGGCATGTTGCGATAGACGTAGGCGTGCGCGGCGGTGTCGCTCGATGGCGACCGGTCGGAACCGGGGGAGCCGGGAATGACGGCGCCCGCGAGGTCACACAGGATCATGTTCTCGGGCGTGAGGTCGGCGTAGTCGACGCCGCTGGGCTTGATCACGAAGAGGTCGGCACCGGGCACCCGGCCGGAGACGTTGCCGCCGGTCCAGACCACGAGCCCGTAGCGGGCGAGCTCGCCGTGTAGGCGGGCGACGTCCTCACGGACACGAATGACAGCGGCGTCGACGGTGGGGCCGAAGCGGCTCATGCCGGCACCGCCGCCGAGTGCAGCGATGCACCCGCCTCACGCTTCAGCGCCTTCAGACGGTGCATCACGTCGTTCGCGCCCCGGCCGAAGTAGTCGTGCAGCAGCGTGTACTCGGCGAACAGTTTGTCGTAGGCCGTCGCCGACTCGTCGTTGGGTGTGTACACGTTCTTGTTGAGCTTTCCCATGGCCTGGCCGGCCGCGCGCACATCGGGGTACGCGCCGGCGGCGACCGCCGCGTGGATGGCCGAGCCGAGCGCGGGCCCCTGCTCGCTGTCGATCGTTGAGATCGGCATCCGCAGAATGTCGCTGTAGGTCTGCATCAGGAAGGCATTCTTGAGTAGCCCGCCGGCCACGATGAACTCGGTCACCGGAACCCCGCTCGCGTTGAAGGTCTCGACGATCGTGCGCGCGCCGAATGCGGTGGCCTCGAGCAGGGCCCGGTAGATTTCCTCCGGCCGGGTGGTGAGGGTCGTGCCCAGCACGAGGCCGGAGAGTTCATGGTCGACGAGCACTGAGCGGTTGCCGCTGTGCCAGTCGAGGGCGATCAGCCCGTGCCCGCCGACGGGCTGGTCCTTGATCAGCTCGGTGAGGTGCTGGTGCACGCTCAGGCCCGCCGCCTCCGCCGCGGCGAAGTAGCGGGCGGGGACCTGGTTGTTGACGTACCAGGCGAAGATGTCGCCCACGCCGGACTGCCCGGCCTCGTAGCCGTACAGTCCGGAGACGATGCCGCCGTCGACGACCCCGCACATGCCGGGAACCTCCGCGAGCCGGTCCGAGTTCATCACGTGGCAGGTCGAGGTGCCCATGATGGCCACCATCTGGCCCGGCAGCACGGCCTGGGCGGCCGGGCCGGTGACGTGAGCGTCGACGTTGCCGACCGCCACGGCGATGCCCTCCGGCAGTCCGGTCCAGGCGGCGGCCTCCGCGGAAAGAGTGCCGGCGGATGCGCCCAACTGCCCGATCTCATGAGCCACCTTGTCGACGGCGAACCGCGCGAAGCCGGGATTGAGAGCGGCAAGGAAATCCTCGCCGGGGTAAGCGCCGTCCTGCAGGATGCCCTTGTAGCCGGCGGTGCAGGCGTTGCGCACATAGTGGCCGGTCAACTGCCAGACGATCCAGTCTGCCGCCTCGACCCAATGGTCCATCCGGGCGTAAAGTTCCGGGTCTTCCTCCAGCAGCTGGAGGCCCTTCGCGAACTCCCATTCGCTGGAAATCAGGCCACCATAGCGTGGCAGCCAACTCTCGCCGCGCTCGGCCGCGAGCTGGTTGATCCGGTCGGCCTGGGGCTGTGCCGCGTGGTGTCTCCATAGCTTGACGTAGGCGTGCGGGTGCCCGGCGTACTCCGGCAGCTCGTTCAGCGGGGTGCCGTCGGCGACGACGGGAACCATGGTGCAGGCGGTGAAGTCGGTGCCGATGCCGATGACGCGGGCCGGGTCGATGCCCGCGTTGGCGATGGCGGCCGGCACGGCGCTCTTCAGCACGGCGACGTAGTCCTGCGGAACCTGCAACGCCCACTCCGGCGGCAGCGTCGCGCCCGTGGCAGCAAGAGTGGTGTCCATGACTGCGTGGGGATAGTCGAGCACGGCCGAGCCGAGTTCGGCGCCGTCCGAGACCCTCACGACGACCGCCCGGCCGGAAAGGGTGCCGTAGTCGACACCTATGACGTAGGACTCGGCGCCGGTTGGTGTCTGCGCATCTGGTTGTGCTGCGGTCTCACTCATGAATCGACTCCCTTGCCGGCACGCGGATACAGAACGTCAACTTCGTCTGAGATTCACCGTCGATAACTGTTGGCGTTAGTGAATGTTAGCGCACTATCAAGTGCTGTCAATCGATGATGGGCGCCCTGTCAGGTTGACAAGTCTGCCATTGACGGGGCTGATATCCGCTCCCTTCAGGCCTTTATGACACCAGGCATGGTGCGCTAACATGTCTGAATCGGGGATTTTCTTTTCGGGAGGGGGTGCGCATGGGCAGGGAACCTCGACCGGGCGGCCGCAGCGTGCGCATGATCGACGTGGCGAAACTCGCCGGAGTGTCGCAACAGACTGTGTCTCGCGTCGTCAATGAACACAACAATGTCAGTCCGGACGTGCGCGAACGGGTCGAACGGGCCATCACGCAGTTGCGCTACAACCGCAATTCCGCCGCACGCGCCCTCGCCACGAACCGGTCCATGAACCTGGGCGTGGTCTCCTACTCCCTCCCGGTGCACGGTTCAGCCCTGGTCCTCTTCGGGATTGCCGAGGAGGCGCGGCGCAACGGCTACGCCACGAGCCTGGTGAGCATTCCCCAGGTCGATTCGGCCGACATTCGTGCCGCGCTGGACACGCTCGTCGCGGACGCGGTGGATGGGATCATCGTGCTCGCCCCCATGACGGCAGCCGTCGAGGTGCTGCGGGCACTGGACCCCGACGTTGCGATCGTGCGGTTCGAACAGGGCTCACCGGCAAGCTCGACGGCCGTGTCGATGGACGATGTGCTCGGCGCGCGACTGGCAACCCGGCACCTGATCGGGCTGGGTCACGAAACCGTTTGGCACGTGGGAGGCCCACCCGGCTGGATGGCCTCGGAGGCGCGGCGTGCTGGGTGGCTGTCCGAACTCGCTGCGCACCACCGCACGGTCAATCCCGAGTTTCGTACCGACGACTGGACGGCCGATTCCGGCTACCGGGCAGGCTTGGAGATCGCCGATGATTCCTCTATCACCGCGGTTCTGGTGGCCAACGACTCGATGGCCCTCGGCGTGATCAAAGCGCTTTACGAGCGGGGCGTCCAGGTACCCGGCGATGTGAGCGTCGTCGGCTTCGACGACATGAGCGAGGCCCGCTACTTCCAGCCGAGCCTCACGACCGTCCGCCTCGACTTCAACGAGGTCGGCCGGCTGGCGGTTGAGCGGGTGCTTCGCCTGATGGGCGGCGAGCCCGCGGAGCTGATCCCCGTCATTCAACCCGAGCTGATGGTTCGGGGGAGTACTGCGACCCCGCACCCCTGACCTGACCGTGCGGGCGGTAGATGCAACGTTGTAAAATGTGATCGGATGTCGACGCATTCGTCAATCGCACATTTAAGGAGTCCTCATGGCGGCAACGCTGCACGACGTTGCGAGGATCGCCGGGGTCTCTATCAAGACGGTCTCCAATGTCATCAACGACTACCCACACATCCGGCCGTCGACCAAGCAGCGCGTCGTTGAGGCGATTGCGGAACTCGACTATCAGCCCAACCTGTCGGCCCGCAGTTTGCGCTCCGGGCGCACGGGTGTGATCGGGCTCGCCGTGCCGGAGCTGTCGCTCAGCTACTTCGCGGAACTCGCGGACGCCGTGATCCGCTCCGCCGAGCGCCACCACATGACCGTGCTGATCGAACAGACCGGTGGCGACCGCCGACGGGAGATCGAGCTGCTCTCCAGCCCGCGCCGACAGATGACCGACGGCCTGCTCTTCAGCGCCCTCGGCATGGACAGCGACGACTCCGAGTACCTGCGGGTGGGCTATCCGCTCGTGCTGCTGGGTGAGCGCATCTTCGGTGGCCCGACGGATCACGTCACGATGCGCAACGTGGACGCCGCGAGGGCCGCGACCGAACACCTGATCAGTCAGGGGCGCCGGCGCATCGCCATTATTGGCGCGCACGAGGGGGAAATCATCGGATCGGCCGGTCTGCGTCTTCGGGGCTACCGCGAGGCACTTGAGGCTGCCGGCATCCCGTTCGACCCTGCCCTGGTCGGAAATACGACGCTGTGGCACCGATCGAACGGCGCGTCCGCGATGCGCGACCTCCTCGCGTCGGGGGTGCGATTCGATGCCGTCTTCGGGCTCAACGACACCCTGACCCTCGGCGCCATGCGGGTGATGCAGGAGGCAGGTCTGCGCATCCCGGAGGATGTCTCGACGATTGGCTTCGACGACCTCGACGAGGCCCAGTACAGCCTGCCGACCCTCTCCACCGTCGATCCCGGCCGGGAGGAGATTGCCGAGACCGCCGTGCGAATCCTGCTCGAACGCATCGCGGAGACGAACCCGGCCGCCCCGCCCCGGGAGGTGCTGGCCGATTTCCGCGTGGTTGAACGTGAGTCCACGGTGTCCCTCACCGCTTGACCGCCTGTACTCGGAGAAATCTCGGCAATTCGCTTGACAGCAAGCCTCTGGACTCGCAATGATAAATTTACAACGTTTACCTACAACGTTGTAAATTTGCCAGCAACGGCCCGCGCCCCCCGCTGGTGTCTCGGATTGACCGCACCAACTCCTGCACCACTCAGCCGCCTCGCGCGCTGATCACAGTACGAACAACGGTGTTCCACCACCGTGAGAGGAAACCAAAAAACATGAAGGTCAAGTTCATGGCCGCGATCGGCGTCATCGCCGTCGCCGCCGCCGCACTCACCGGATGCTCCGCCGATGGCGCCGCATCGAAGTCGAAGCCGGAAGCCTCCTGCACGAACAAGATCGTGAATAAGGAAGCACCCCAGGTCACGGTCTGGGCCTGGTACCCCGCGTTCGAAGAGGTCGTAGACGTGTTCAACACCAGCCACGACGACGTGCAGGTCTGCTGGACGAACGCCGGCCAGGGCAACGATGAATACACCAAGTTCTCCACCTCGATCGAGTCGAAGTCCGGCGCCCCGGACGTCATCATGCTTGAGTCCGAGGTGCTCTCGAGTTTTACCATCCGCGATGCCCTCGTCGACCTCACGGAATACGGCGCCAACGACGTGAAGGACAAGTACACCGAGGGCTCCTGGAAGGACGCGTCGAGCGGCGACGCCGTCTATGCCATCCCGGTCGACGGCGGCCCGATGGGAATGCTCTACCGACAGGATCTTTTCGACCAGTACGGAATTCCCGTTCCCACCACCTGGGCCGAGTTCGCGACCGCGGCGCAGGCCCTCAAGACCGCCGGCTCCGATGGCGTGCTCGTCAACTTCCCCACCAACGGCCGGGCCTTCAACCAGGCTCTCTTCGCCCAGGCCGGATCTGTGCCGTTCACCTACGACTCGACTAGCCCGATCGACATTGGCATCGCCGTTGACGACCAGGGATCGAAGGACGTGCTGAACTACTGGAACGACCTCGTACAGAAGGGTCTTGTCACAACCGACGACGCCTTCACCGCCGACTACAACACCAGCCTGGTCGACGGCACCTACGCCGTCTACCTCGCCGCGGCGTGGGGACCCGGCTATCTGCAGGGGCTCTCCGACGCCGACACGGGGGCCGTCTGGCGCGTCGCCCCGCTGCCGCAGTGGGACACGGCCAACCCTGTGCAGGTCAACTGGGGTGGTTCGACCTTCGCCGTGACCAGCCAGGCCACGGACAAGGAGCTCGCCGCCCAGGTAGCCATCGAGATCTTCGGCACAGACGAGGCGTGGAAGATCGGCGTCGAAAAGGGCGCACTGTTCCCCTCCTACACGCCGATGCTCGACTCCGAATACTTCGTCAACCTTGAGTACCCGTTCTTCGGTGGACAGCAGATCAACAAGGAGGTCTTCCTGACTGCGGCTGCCGGCTACGGCGGCGCGACGTTCAGCCCGTTCCAGAATTACGCCTACGACCAGCTCACCGAGGAGCTTTACTCCATGGTGCAGGGCGAACAGGACGGTTCGCAGGCGCTCGACGACCTGCAGGCCACCCTCGTGAAGTACGCGGCCGAGCAGGGGTTCACGGTCGCCAAGTAAGGCGGCTCACACCGCACCCGCTGTCGGCCGGTCGCACTGGCTGGCCGACAGCATCCCTCAGCCCATCTGGGCTTCGCTTGGAAAAAGGATGAATTCATGGCACTCACGCCTGCGGCCACCAAGGCGGCCCCGCCGCTGCCGGTTCGGAAGCCGCGAAGAAACAGCATCGATCTGATGGACCGCAAGCGCCAACGCTGGGGCTGGCTGTTCGTAGCCCCGTTCGGTATCGTCTTCCTCACCTTCCTGGTGGCACCGCTCGCTTACGCGTTCTGGATGAGCCTGCACACGAGCACCCTAGCCACCGGCACGACCTTCACCTGGTTCGCGAACTACGTGAAAGCCTTCACCGACCCGATCTTCCTCGGCGGACTCGGACGGGTCGGCCAGTTCGCGCTGATTATGATCCCCGCCCAGATGATCGTCGCCCTCGTGGCTGCGCTCGTGCTCGACAACCTCTCCACCGCCCTGTCGAAGTTTTCCCGACTGATGATCTTCGTGCCCTACGCCATCCCCGTCGTGATCGGGGCGTTGATGTGGGGCTTCCTCTACAGCCCCCGTTTCGGACCGGCCACCGATATCTTCGGCCTCGTCGGCCTCGCCGCGCCCGACTTCCTGTCCCAGGGCAGCATCTTCGCGAGCCTCGTCAACATCGTCACCTGGCAGTGGGCCGGCTACTACATGATCATCATCTACGCAGCCCTCCGCGGTATCGACCCGGCGATCTACGAAGCCGCCCGGCTGGACGGCGCGAATGGCCGGCAGATCGCCCTCCGAGTCAAGGTGCCGATGATCTCCTCCTCGATGGTGATGGTGCTGATCTTCTCCCTGATCGGCACCCTCCAGTTCTTCACCGAACCGCAGGTGCTGCGCGCCGTCGCCCAGGGTGCCATTCCTGTCTCCTACACACCGAACATGTACGCGTACTCGCTTGCCTTCTCCTACAGCCAGTTCAACTACGCCGCGGCGATCTCGTTCGCGCTCGGCATCGTGGTCTTCATCGGTTCCTATCTCTTCCTCTTCCTCACCCGCAAGCAGAGCGGACTCAAATAATGGCGATTCTCACGCCCCGGAGGGATGCCGCCGTGCAGCCCAGCCAGGTCGACTCAGGCTCCCTCATACGCCGCCGTAACACCACGCGCGACGGTGGCAGACGGATTGGGTCGCACGTCCTGTTGCTCATCCTCGTGATCTACTTCATCACCCCGTTGTGGTGGCTCGCCGTGGCCGCGACCAAGGACACCGCTGGGCTCTTCAGTGGTACTGGTGGGCCGCTCTGGTTCGATCAGAACTTCAACCTGTGGAACAACATCGCGGGGCTGTTCGAACACCAGGGCGGCATCTACTGGCGCTGGTTGGGCAACTCATTCTTCTACGCGTTCACCGGCGGAATCGGCGCCACCATCCTCGCGGTGCTCGCCGGCTACGGCTTCGCGAAGTACCGGTTCCGCGGGCGCAACGCCTTCTTCTCGCTGCTGCTGGGCGCCGTGATGGTGCCCATGACGGCGCTTGTGATCCCGACCTTCGTGCTGCTGAGCAACTTCGGCCTGGTCAACACGATCTGGGCCGTCATCCTGCCCTCGCTGCTGAGTCCTTTCGGCGTCTACCTGATGAGGGTTTACACGCAGGATGCCATTCCGGATGAACTGCTCGACGCCGCCCGCGTTGACGGAGCCGGCGAACTGCGCACCTTCTTCCAGGTGGCGCTGCCGCTGCTGCGGCCCGCCATCGTCACGGTACTGCTGCTCTCGGTGGTCGGTACCTGGAATAACTTCTTCCTGCCGCTGGCCGTGCTCAGCGACCCAAACCTGTTGCCTGTGACTGTCGGACTCAACAACTGGCAGGCGCTGTCCAACGCCGGAGCCGGCGGCGAACAGGTCTGGAACCTGATCGTCACGGGGGCCTTCGTCTCGGTGCTCCCGCTCATCATCGCGTTCCTCTCCCTACAGAAGTACTGGCAGGGTGGCCTCTCGCTCGGCGCACTCAAGTAGGCGGCGGCCCGGGCCCCGGACATCCGTCATTCGCACTCTCCCACGTCTTGACCAGCACGAAGAAAGAAACACCATGTCTACCGCCAGCCTCACCCTCGACCCGCACTTCACGGTCGGAGCCATCAACCGCCGCCTGTTCGGATCGTTCGTCGAACACCTCGGCCGGTGCGTCTACGACGGCATCTATGAACCCGGGCACGCCTCGGCCGACGCGGAAGGATTCCGCGAAGACGTGATCGACCTCGTCAAGGAACTCGGCGTGTCGGCGATCCGCTACCCGGGCGGCAACTTCGTTTCCGGCTTCCGCTGGGAGGACAGCGTGGGCCCGCGGGCTGCGCGGCCGACCCGGCTCGACCTGGCCTGGCATTCCACCGAGACCAACCAGATCGGCCTGCATGAGTTCTCGTCGTGGCTGGAGAAGGTCGGCAGCGAGCTCATGCTCGCCGTCAACCTCGGTACCCGGGGTGTGGCGGAAGCGCTTGACCTGCTCGAATACGCCAACCTCGGCAACGGCACGGACCTCGCCGAACGTCGGATCGCCAACGGGAAGCGGGATGCTTTCGGCGTGAAGATGTGGTGCCTCGGTAACGAGATGGACGGCCCGTGGCAGCTCGGCCACCGCTCGGCCGACGACTACGGCAAGATCGCCTCCCGCGCCGCGAAGGGGATGCGCCAGCTCGACCCATCGGTCGAACTGGTGGTCTGCGGCTCCTCAAGCGCGCAGATGCCGACCTTCGGCGAGTGGGAACGCGTTGTGCTCGGCCACACCTATGACGACGTCGATTACATCTCTTGCCACGCCTACTACGAGGAGAAGAACGGCGACCTCGACTCCTTCCTGGCCTCCGGCGTCAACATGGACCGTTTCATCGAATCGGTCGTCGCGACCGCCGACCACGTGAAGGCCGTTCGGGGGAGCGACAAGACCATCAACATCTCCTTCGACGAGTGGAACGTCTGGTATATCGACCGGTTCGAGGGCGTCGACAAGATCACCGGAATCGACAATTGGCCGGTCGCGCCGCGCCTGCTAGAGGACTCCTACACGGTGGCGGATGCCGTGGTGTTCGGCAGCCTGCTGATCTCACTGCTCAAGCATGCCGACCGCGTGACGAGCGCGTCGCTCGCGCAGCTCGTCAACGTGATCGCTCCGATCATGACCGAGCCGAACGGGCCGGCCTGGCGGCAGACGACCTTCTTCCCGTTCGCGGTCACCTCGCGGCTCGCCACAGGGGTCGCCCTCGAGGTCAAGCTCGAGACAGAGCACTACGACACCGAGGTATACGGCACCGTGCCGCTCGTCGACGCGGTCGCGACCCACGACGCGGCGACCGGGGGGACATCCGTGTTCCTGGTGAACCGTTCGCAGATGGAGGACGCGACGATCACGATCGATGTCGCCGCGCTCGGGCCCGTGGGCATCGTCGAGGTGCAGACCCTAAGCGACACGGATGTCTACGCCGCGAACACGCTCGAGGCCCGCGACCGCGTCGGCCTGGCCACCAACGCGTCGGCGCTGTGCGCGAACGGAGTGGTCACGCTCACTCTTCCGCCGGTCTCCTGGACGGCCCTCGAACTGCGGGCGGAGTGACCGAGTCGTCATGAGCGAAGAGGGTGTGATGGCTGCGGCGCCTTCAGGGGCCCAGTACGAAATCACCGGCCACGGCTACCGTGCCGTCGTGACGGGGACCGGAGCCACCCTGCGAGTGCTGCAGTATGACTCACGGGATCTGATCGTCAGCTTTGCGGAGGATCAGCCGATGGTGAACTTCCGCGGGGTGCTCGCCGCGCCCTGGCCCAACCGGATCGCCGACGGGCGGTACCACCTCGACGGGGTGACCCAACAGCTGCCGATCAACGAGCCCTCGCGCGAGTGCGCCCTGCACGGGCTCGTCTACGACCGTGCCTGGCGACTAGTGCACCACAGTGACAGCGAGGTGGTGCTGGGCCTCCGGCTACCCGTCGGCGACGGCTACCCGTTCCAGCTCGACCTCCTAGCCCGCTACTGGCTCTCACCGGTTGGGCTCACGACGTCAATCGAGGCCACGAACGCCGGCACCGGCACGGCTCCATACGGAGTCTGCCCGCACCCCTACCTGCGCGCAGGCGACTCGCCGCTGCACACCTGGCAGCTCAGCCTTCCAGCCGAGCGATACTTGCGGGTCACACCCGACCGGTTGTTGCCCGACGGCCTCGCCGACGTCGTCGACGGCCCGTTCGACTTCCGCCAGCCGTGCCCGATCGGCTCTGTGCAGATCGACCACGCCTTCACCGGGCTCGTGCGCGACTCCGACGGCGTTGCCACCGTCGAGCTGCGCGATACCGACGGCAGCGGCGTGGCCATGAGTTGGGGAACGGACTGCCCCTGGCTACAGATCCACACCGCGGACTTGCCGACGCCGGGGATGAACCGGCTCGGCCTGGCCGTCGAGCCGATGACCTGCGCGCCGGACGCCTTCAATTCCGGGACCGACCTCATCTGGCTGTCGCCGGGCGCGTCCCACCGGGCGAGCTGGGTCATCGCCGCCCTGGCGTAGCGGCGGTTGGCAGGGAGGATACCCAAGGACCGACGCTGAACACTGCTGCGGCACTGCGCGCCACCTTAACCGGTTTCACGTCCGGAGCACAATCTTGACGACAATCCCCGAGTCCAAGGAGTTATGACATGACAACTACCCCCGCACAGCAACTGTGCGACGCCGGCGTTTCCATCTGACTGGACGATCTCTCCCGCGGCCGCCTCCGGACCGGCAGCCTCCGGAAGCTGATTGAGCAGAAAACCGTTACCGGTGTCACCACCAACCCCAGCATCTTCCATGCCGCCATCACATCGGGTACGGAATATGACGCGGCTATCTCGCAGAAGGCAGCAACTGGCACCAGCGTCGAGGACACCGTCTTCGAGCTCAGCACGGAAGCCGTTGCCAACGCCTGCGACGTCTTCCCCACCATTTATGATTCGACGCATGGGGTCGACGGCCGGGTGTCCATAGAGGCCGAACCCGACCTCGCGAGCTGCAAATACGCGAGCCGGGGAGTCCGAACGAAAAAGCCCCGGCATGTATCGCCAAGGACAGACGAGCATGAGTACCGGGGCTAATCGTTGGAGTGGGAGGACTCCGAGCCATAACGGCACCCGCGTGTCGCCCGTTGATCATTCCGCCGCGCCTAGTGACGGTAAGTTCGTGGCTTGGTCGTGGGTTTCGCACCGGTCAGCTCCGGCGGACCCACTGTTGTTGTGATGGGTCCCAGGCCCCGTCCTCGATTTCGGCGCTCAGGGCTGGCAGCAGCATCGCGTCGACCAGGGAGAGCGCATCTTCATGGTCGAGGAAGTCGCTCTGGCCCTGACCCCGTCGAGTGGACACCTCACAAGAGAGAATGTTCACTTTGGCAAGATCACGTCGGGACTTCACCCCTGAGTACAAAGACGAGGCCGTGAAGCTGGTTTTAACCACCGGCAGGGCTGTCGCAACTGTCGCCCGCGAGCTCGGAGTCAACGAGGCCACTCTGGGCCGCTGGGTGAGCGCGTTCAAGGCTCGGAACGAGACTGGGCAGACCGAGGTGACGGGGTTTGAACGAGCCGAGTTGCTGCGGCTACGCAAGGAAAACGCGGACCTGAAGATGGACAGGGCGTTCTTGAAAAAAGCGTCCATCTTCTTCGCCCAGGAAGCATCGGATACGAGCGTCTTGCGTTCGAACTGATGCTGGCGGAGAAGACCAACTTCACCATCACCCGCATGGTCCGCCTCCTCGAGATCTCCCGCTGGGGCTACTACGCCTGGATCGGCGGAGCGCCGTCGCCGGCGTCGATTCGCCGGGTGCACATCGAGCAGAAAGTCTCCTTCTTCCACGGCGATTCCGACGAGGTCTACGGCGCCCCCGGGATCCTGGCCGATCTACGTGCGGACGGGGAGATCATCTCCCGCAAAACCGTCGCCGCGACCATGCGCCGCCTGGGATTGGCGGGCATCTGTCCGAAGAAGTGGAAGACGACCACCATCATCGACCACACTGACGCGTACCCGTTCGACGCCGTGAAACGCCAGTGGGACACCGGGGCGCTGAACCAGGTCTGGGCGGGCGATATCACCTACCTGAGGACGTGGGAGGGATGGGTGTATTTGGCGACCGTCATCGACGCTCACAGCCGCCGCGTCATCGGGTGGGCCATCGCGGACCACATGCACACCGACCTCATCCAGGATGCCTCACGATGGCCATGGTTCCGTGCGGGGACCGCCCGGCGACGGTGATCGTCCACTCGGACCGTGGCACCCAGGGCGTCGGAACAGATCACTCTCTTCGCGGCCAAGAATGGCATCACCCGGTCGATGGGATACACCGGGATCTGCTGCGACAACGCCATGGCCGAGAGCTTCTTCGCGACCCTGAAAACCGAGTTCTACTACCGCCGGGTTTGGCCCACCCGAGCCCGCGCGATCCGCGGCGACGCGGACTGGATCGAGGACCGCTACCGCCGGCACTCCTCGATCGGGCACGTCACGCCAATGGACTTCGAAATGCAATACTCGTCACAGGCCGCAGAGATCCAACTCGCCGCTCAACCCGTGTCCACTCTCCGGGGTCAAGGCCATGTGTGGCTCGACCCTACTTCGTGAAAGTTGAGATCACACGCAAAGCCTGAACGACCCTTGTTGCCGCGCATCATCACCGCAATGATGGATTTATGGCAGATAAGCAGAACGATGTCGATGAGATCTGGGATGACTGGAAAGACGCGGTCACGATGACCGCCAGTGAGATCAAATCGTGGCTCGACACGGACGAATCCAAGGAGGTCGGACAAAAAATCGATGGCAGCGGAGAGTCCATCGGGCACAAGTCCGGTCGCAGGATCGTGACAATTCTTGGAACGAAGAAAGCCGATCTGACTGCGTCCGATGTCGAACACATGCATAAGGTGGTCAGCTACGTGAAGCGGCACAGGGCACAGGGACCGGATTCTGATATCGAGCACTCACGATGGCGATACTCGCTGATGAACTGGGGAAATGATCCACTGAAGAAGGTATGACGTAATAGAAAGGTGCGGAGTTCACCAAGCGCGCCGCTGCAGGAGCGCCTGTTTCATCATGGGGCGGGTTCGGGAGGTGCGACGATTTCGGTGAATCCGGCTCGGTGGAACATGAAAACGGGGTTCCGACAAATCTCACAAGCAGCGTTTTGGCGCACCTGTATATAGGCGTGTTCAGCGCCGACGCAGCGTGGTTCGTCCTGTGCGTCGTGGCGTTTGGGACTGCCCCGCCGACGCAACGATCGCTGAAAAGGGTCTCGCACGAGCACCACCGCACCGATCCCCCGGAAGCTGGTCAACGTCCCCGCCTGGATCTCCTCCTCCCCGCGGCGCACTACGCTGCACCTGCCCGAGCACTGGCACTGTGAGAAACCCTGGACGGCCCTGTTCGACCAGAACTTCCGCCCACGACAACCCGCCTAATCGGACCAACCAACCAACCAGCCAGCATCGGCATCAACTGGAGTGCCAGGTATCACCCCGGGCCGCGAGACCCAGACCTCACCCGCACTTGAATCTCCCCAAGCCCGCCAAACCGAAATCAGGACTCGCTCAGGGGCACACCGGTGGATTGAGGCTAGGAGTCAGCGGCCCCCACGCCCGATAGACCTCAGAGCCGCGTTCACGCCGAGGGCTGTCCGGGCGCGGGCGCGGGGTGCAGGTGCTGCGTGTTCACAGGCTTCAAGTTCGACCACGTCTGCCTTCTATCGCATTTGCGCGGCGCAGATCCAACTTGTCACGCTTGCGGAGCTCCTGATCACAACGGCGCACGACGTAGAAAACCAAGCTGACGACCATCAAAACAACAACGATCACGGCGACGATCCACAACACATCGGCGGTATCCATTCGTGTTCCGCCCCTGGTAACGCAGGCGTTGGCGGTCTAGATGGCTTTCCTGAAAATGCGCTTCGCATGCTAGCCCCCCGGGTGCACTCCCCGCAGGTGTGTACATACGAGTTGATGCATATGATCATTGCGGAAACGAAAGGAATGAAAACTTGAGCGGCACTGACAAATTCAAGAATGACGGAGAAAAAGTCATCGGTATGGCTAAAGAAGCGGCGGGTGATGCCACGGACAACGACAAACTCCAAGCCGAAGGCAGGGCCGATCAAACAAAAGCCGACCTGAAGCAGGCCGGCGAAGACATCAAAGACGCCTTTCGAGGTTGATCATCATCGCGTCCGAACGGCAGCGCCAGGACCGAGAGACTCCTCGGAGGATCGCGCGGCGCGCCGTCACGCTTATCGTTCGCCGCTACCGACAAAACTCGGAGATTAGAGGATCAGCATGAATGGCAATGGCAGCACCCAGAATGAACCGATTGAGGCCCAGCACTCTCAATCGGATGACTACAAGGTCGCGGGGATTCTCGCACAGGAGGAGGCAGACCTCGCTGGCCACAGCAAGCCCCAAGTTCTCGACGCGTTGCGTGAACGATTCGCAAATACTGGTACACCCTGAGCGAGGCAGCTCTCCAGGACCATGCACGTCGTATTGCCGGACTGCACCCAAATGATTTCTCAAGCAAGTGACCGTGACTAAGTAGCGGCACGCGGCGGCAAATTTTTTTGGATGCCAATAGGAGCCAGCGAAACCAGGCGGCGATGCAAATGTCTCGTTAACTCAGGACGCGGCCAGTATTTGACTTGAGCGACACTCCGAAGTGCGCTTCGACGCTGCCCGTATTCCCCGGGTGAGCCCACCTTCGTTTCTCTGCCCCGTCGCAGCTATGGCCTGGAGAATCTTGGCCCGGCGTCATCTTGAACTTGAAATGGTACCCACCGGACCTGCCTCTCGCTCGCGCCACTGCGAGCCCGGTAACGGTGTGCTCCGAAATGAGTGGTCGCTCCGATTCGGCCAGGCCGCGAAGATCCCGAATACGATCTTTCCGGGGTGACGTCCGTCTGATCTGACCGGTGTGTACCCGGCGCCTACGACTCGGTCAATGGCAGTGACGGGGACGAAATTATCGAACTTACATGCGACGTTGTCCTCATCACTGATGTGCTGTTGAGCCATCCGGGGACCGGGACTCATCCGAGCAGAGTGGTATCCGTTTCTCGGGCCAGGCACTCGGTCTGAGCGTGAAACTCGGCGTGGTGTTCCGCTGTCCTAATAATGATGGACCAAGGCGACCCGTCCAGTCCCGACAACTTCGTCGCATTTTGCCAGACGTACAGCCACAGGCCGAGCATGGCCTCGTCGACCGCGGCCGGGGTCTTTAGATGGTGGTTGCAGATCGCAAACGTCGTGACGCTCAAGTGGTCGTAGATCAGGCCGAACGCGGCCTGATTACCGGAAGCCATGCTGAGCATCAGCGTCTGCTGATCAGATGCCTCAGACTTCGGCGTCACTGCACTGGTCCGCTTCGATAGCCCGCGTCCGTTGACATTGTTCTGCACATAGGATCTCCACTGCTGAAATGCCGAGGCTCGTGACATGTGGTGAAACTTGATTATGACCAAGTGATCTACGTGCGATACAGGTTGAGGTCATCGCGACACTAGCACTCGCTGCCGGTCTGGGGCTGTCTCCTGAACGGTTGAGTCGTGATTCGAGAAGATATCAGTGCCGGACACCGACGCCTCACCGGAATTTACAACGCCGGTGGAAGCGAACACGGACTTTCCACATTTCTGCTGACTACCGCAGAAGTCGCAGGCCATATTGGCCAACTCCTCTCGGCCGACGACGACTGGCCGATCAGTGGCCTCACCCAGCCTCACCCAAGAGGAAGTGGTCCTCCTCCTCGGCGAAATCAGCGGTTAGGGAGCCTACGATGCACGGCTATTGGTCATGCCACCGGACGCCTCGGTTCCGAACACCGTAAGGGGTTCGGCTACCGTATCTCTGCCAGCGCGGGGCTGCGAAGGGGGTTCAACCGACTTACGGTCCAGATGACGGCGGCGAAAATGACGGTGGCAACAGCGATAGCAAGGGCATAGAGCGCGACGATGCCGTATCCCTGTGCCGGGTTCAAGAAGGGGTAAGGCACCCATCCGTCGGTTGCCCCGCGGAGGAGCACGACCATGATCCACACGATGGGGTAGATGAGGGCAATCCATAGTTCGTTCCATCGGAGTGGGCTGCGGTCGTTGAAGATCAGCCAATCGAGGGCTGCGTAGAGGGGCAGGACGACGTGCAGCACGGTGTTGGCCCAGGCCAGAGAGACGCCTCCTTCGAGCCCGGCGAGCAGCAAGTTGTAAACGAATCCGGTGATAACTATGTAGGTTGTGGCACACCCGCGCGCTAATACCAAACGTAGGGATTGGTGTCTCCCGGAGAAGGAAACGAAGGCGGAGACTGCCAGCACAATGACCACAATGATGTTGCTCTGCATCGTGAAAAACCCAAAAAAGTTGAAGGGGTTGATCGTGGCGTGGGTGGCTGTGTCGAAGAATGTCGACACGATCGCCGCTATGCCGAGGAGCACGATGGTCAGGCGAAGTGAAGGAGCAAGGAGTTTCATATTTCGTCTCTGATCGGTGGTGCGGGTGCTGTGCACCTCTGTGTCAAGAATCCTAAGGGCTGCGACTTACACGGCAGATGCCAGTGCTGGGGAACTGATGCCCCTGAATTTGATTTCACGGCCCGGGGTGCATGCGCGAAGGATCGATGGGGCCATTAGCTCCCAGGCCTTTCGGTCGCTGGCGCACGAGCCACGACCGCGGTTCCCTGCGGGACCTGGACGGGTCGGCCAGGCATTCGCCCGGCTCGCGCGGCGTGACTATGTCAGTCGCGAAGCAGCGCATCGCAGCGAACGCATCCGAGAGCGCGCTGCTCCTTTTCCTGCCCAAGGGCGCAGTGGTGTTGACCATGACGCGGACAGCGTTTGAGAACTCCGCCCGTGCAGGCGAGTTCGGGCAGCACTGCTACGCGCCCGACTTCTATAGCTTCGAAAACACCCTCGTCGACAAATGATCGGGCACCTGACCCGGAATCTCAGGGGTGCAACAACCTAAGTATCGAGACTGTCGCTGCGGTGCGTCCCGCTAGAGTTCCACGCCGTTAGGCGGCATCAACGCGGGCACGATCCTGGCGGTTGTGCCCTTGCGGCGGTAGAGGTGTCCTTGCTCAGGGTCGCCGTCCATGACGCTGGCGTCGGCTTGAATGATGGCGTGCCAGAGGGCCTTGAACCGGGCGACTTCTCCCGGGTGGAGCCACCAATGGGCGCACCACGGTATGGTTTAGTTCCGACGACCTCGACAGTGGCGAGGTGGCTGGTGAGCCAGTCGAGGAACATTTGGCGGACGTCGACCATGGCCTCGTCAATGCTCGGTCGAGTCGCAGTCGTCGTGCTCCGCCATGTGCTGCCAAGTTGATCATGTAGTGGTTTGGGTCGGCGTTTATCTGCACGGCACGCGCGGCCGCGTCGGGCGTAAACGACCCCAGTTTGGCGCGCTCACGAGGCACTCAGCCGAACTGCACGCCGCGCTGCACCAGGAACGGCTGCGGGTCGACGGCGGTGCCGTCCGTTCGCACCTCGAAGTGCAGGTGGCAGCCGGTGGAGGCCCCGGTGCTGCCGACGCTCGCGATGACCTGCCCGGCGATGACCGTCTCGCCGACGCTCACGAGGGTCTGGCCTTCGGCAAGATGCGCGTAGCCGGTGGCGATACCGTTGCTGTGGTTGATCAGGATCCAGTTGCCGTAGGTACCCAGAGGTGCTGCCGTGGCCACGACCCCCGCGCTCGCCGCATAGACGGCCGCCCCGCACGCCGTGCCGATGTCGGTGCCGCCGTGGAAGTCGTTCACCTCAGGCAGCGGTTTATCGTGCCGGGGACCGAAGGCATCCGTCAGGGAGCCGACCGCCGGCGCGGCCCAGCCCGCACTGCTCGGCTGGCCTCGGAGCCGGCCGCCGAAGTCGTCGGTGCCGGCCGCGGGAACCAGGTTGGGCAGCGGTGTCAGAACCAGGGCGACCGGCGTGCTCGCCGCGAGATCGGCCACCTTAGCGGAGGCCGCATCGAGCTCCTGCTGGGCGCCCTCCATAGCGAGGCGGGTGTCGGCGAGCGGGATGGCCTCGATCGCTGCCCGAAGTGCGGCGTCCTGGTCCTGCAGCGCATTCTCACGTTTCGTGTCGGCGTCGACCTGGGCCTGCACCTCTTCGAGGCTGTTCGTGAGCCGGTCCAGGCTTTCGAGCGTGGCGAGCCGGGTGAGCAAATCATTACCGTCGCTGCTGCCCGCGAGCAGCACGTCCACGGCCTCGGGCCCCGATCGCTGCAGGGTGGCGCGAACGAGCGTCGCCAGCGCCCGCCGGGATGCCTCGGCCCTGGCGGCGGCGTCGGCGCCGTGGTCGCGCACCAGATCGGCCTGAACGACAGTGGCGTCATAGTCGGCCTTTGCCCCGGCGTAGGCCAGTTTCGCTGCGTCGTAGGCGGCCTGAGTGGCGGCGGCGGCCGTTCGGGCGTCTGCTGCTGCTGCCCGGGCGGCGGATGCCTGGGCCTCGGCCGTGCGGGCGGCCGCGGCCGCTTGCTGGGCTGAGAAGGCGGCGGCCTGCGCTACTTCTACTGCTGCTGCAGCTCGATCGGCTGAGGCGGATCCGGCATCCGCGGTCAGCTCTGCCGGTGCCGGTACCTGTGCAGTCGGCTCGGCGGACGGTTCAGGCTCCGTGGGTGCGGACGGCTCTTCGCCCGACGCTGGGGGAGTGGTGGGTGTTGGTGTCGGGGTCGGCTCACCCGTCGGCTCCGTGGTGGGGGCTGGAGCCGGTGCCGGTTCGAGCGTGGGGGTAGGGGTGATTGTTGGTTTGGGCTTGGGCTTGGGCTCGGGCTCGGGCTCGGGCTCGGGCTCGGGGACGGGTGTCGGGGTGAGCGTCGGCACCGAGGAAGAAGTCGGCGCATTGATGGGGCAGGGCGCGGCGACCGAGTCGACCGGATCCGCGGCCGGCGGGGCATTCGTCGAGAGGAGCGTGGGACATGTCTCAGGGACAGCGGGCACCGCGGCAGCCGGATCCTCCGTTGCAGCAATAGGGGCGTCGTCGGCGAGGGACCGTGTGGGTGTCCCGAAAATCGCGAGGGCGACGATGACGGCGGCGGCGAGCGGCGTCGCCAGGTACCGCGGCGGGACCGGGGGCAGGGAAAGGCGGAGACGAGATCGGGGGGAGAGGTTCATGAGTCTCCGCAGTTCACTGTTTCAGGGCATCGATTCAGGGTATCGACGGGCAATCCCGGGGCGGTTGCAACGGGTTAGCGGGTCACATCATGACATGGGCCCGAGGGGCCGACAAGCGATTGACGCAGCCCGGATGCCGTGCTGCCCTGCGACGCCTGCGGGGCCTCAGGCCAGCGGCCCGACCACGCCCGCCGCGGCATCCCGCACCGCGCCCGACGCCACGAGGCCCACGATCGCCTCGATCTCGGGGGAGAGAAACCGGTCGTGGCCGGGGCCGTCGGCCACCGTGCGTACGAGGGCCCGCACCGCGCCGGTGGCCGCGCCGGGAGTGAGCGGCGCGCGCAGGTCGAGCGACCGCGACGCCGTCATCACCTCGATCGCGAGCACCCGGCCGAGGCCGTCGATCGAGTGCCGCAGCTTGCGGGCGGCCGCCCAGCCCATCGACACATGGTCCTCCTGCATGGCCGACGACGGGATCGAGTCGACGGATGCCGGCACCGCCAGCCGCTTCAAAACCGACACGATCCCGGCGGCCGTGTACTGGGCGATCATCAGCCCCGAGTCGACTCCGACCTCGTGCGCCAGGAACGGCGGCAGTCCCTTGTTGCGGTTCGCGTCGAGGTGGCGGTCGGTGCGCCGCTCACTCATGCTCGCGACGTCCGCGGCGGCGATCGCGAGGAAGTCGAGCACGTAGCCCACCGGGGCGCCGTGGAAGTTGCCGTTGGACTGCACCCGGCCGTCAAGGGTGACCACGGGATTGTCAACCGCGCTGGCCAACTCGCGGCCGGCGATCAGGGCGGCGTGGTCCATCGTGTCCCGGGCGGCGCCGTGCACCTGCGGGGCGCAGCGGATGGAGTAGGCGTCCTGCACGGTGGGGTCGTCGGGACCGGAGTGGCTGGCGAGCAGCGGGGAACCGGCCAGCAGCGTGCGCAGATTGGCCGCGCTCGTGGCCTGGCCGAGCTGGGGGCGGAGGGCCTGCAGGTCGGCGGCGAAGGCGGCATCCGTGCCGAGGAGCGCCTCGACACTCATGGCCGCAGCGATGTCGGCGGTCGTGAGCAGGCGGGACAGGTCGGCGAGGGCGAGCACGAGCATCCCGAGCATGCCGTCGGTGCCGTTGATCAGGGCGAGCCCCTCCTTCTCGGCCAGCACGACCGGGGTGATGCCGGCCGCGGCCAGGGCCAGACCGCCGTCCATCAGGGTGCCGGACGCATCCCGCACCAGCCCCTCGCCCATCACCGCGAGCGCGCAGTGCGCGAGCGGTGCGAGGTCGCCCGAGCAGCCGAGCGAGCCGTATTCGTGTACGACGGGGGTGATCCCGGCGTTGAGCAGGGCCGCGTAGGTCTCGGCGACCACGGGCCGCACGCCGGTGCGCCCGGTCATCAGAGTCGACAGGCGTAGCAGCATCAGCGCGCGCACGACCTCGCGCTCGACTTCGGGACCGCTGCCCGCGGCGTGCGAGCGCACCAGGCTCGCCTGCAGCTGGGCGCGGCGGTCGCTCTCGATGAACGTCGTCGCAAGAGCCCCGAATCCGGTAGAAATCCCGTAGTGCGGGTGCACGTCCTGCGCGAGTCCCTCGATGATGCGGCGGGTCGAGGCGACGCCCTCACGCGCCGCCGCGGGCAGCAGGACGGGCGCATCGTGGCGGGCCACCGCGGTGACGTCGGCGAACGAGATCGGGCCGGTACCCACGGTGACGGATGCGCTAGCGAGGTTCATACTCCGATTCGACACCAGCCGGACCGCCTGCACGACGGGATTAGAGTGGATGCTGTCCGGGATACCGGACATTCAGCGGTGCCGTTCACGCACACCGTTCACGGGAGGCAGGCGCATGACCCCGTCGAAGGTTCCGGCGGCGCAAAGCACGCTGCGCATCCTCTCCCATCTGGCCACGCAGCGTGGCCCGGTGCCGGCGTCCCAGATCGCCACGGCCCTCGGCCTGCCCCGCTCGAGCGTTTACGACCTGCTCGCGGTGCTCGCCGATCAGGGCTTCGTGGTGCACCTGCCCGAGGAACAGCGATACGGCCTCGGCCTGGCCGCCTTCGAGCTGAGCTCGGGCTTCTCCCGGCAGCAGCCCCTCTCACACCTTGGCCGTCCGCTCGTCGCTGCGCTGGTCGACCGGCTCGGTGAGAGCGCCCACCTCGTCGTGCTGCACGGGCGCGACGTGATCTACCTCGTCGAGGAGCGCGCCCCCCGTCGCCCGTCGCTGGTGACGGATGTCGGCGTGCGCCTCCCGAGCCACCTCACCGCGAGCGGGCGTGCGCTCCTCGCCGCGCTGCCGGCAGCCCAGCTGCGGGCGCTGTACCCCAACGCCGCCGCCTTCGCCACGCGCCACGGCCGGGGACCACGCACCACGGCGGAGCTGCGCACCCTGCTTGAACAGGTGCGCCGGGACGGGTATGCCCTGGAGGACGGGGAGATCACGGAGGGGATGGCATCCGTCGCCGTGGCCGTGCGCGACCACGCGGGCTGGCCCGCCGCGGGCATCGCCGTCACCTTCCCACGCGAGCGCATCGCCGAGGTGGACTGGCCGGCGCTCGCCGCGCAGCTCGGCGGCACCGCCGCGCAGCTCTCCCGGCGCATCCGCGGCACGTAGCCCTGCGGCACATGTGTTGCCTGCCCTCGGCTCCCGGCTCCGCGCTGCCTGCCGTGGCTCGCGGCCTCCACAACGCTCGTGGCGCACCCTGTGGAGGCGGGCGCTTGTGAGAACATGTGCCCGCTTCCCTACCCTGCGCCGCGAGGACGCGCCGCATCGCCGGCCCGCCGCCGCCAGACGGCCTCGCGGCTACTCACCGAGCGTCGTGTGCAGGAAGGCAGCCACCTTCTCGCGCATGGTTGCGTCGAGGATGCCGATCGAGTGCAGCGTTCCCGGCACCGTCACGAGCTCGTGGGCGACGCCCGAGCGTTCGAGTGCCGCCGCATACCCGGTGGCCTGCGACAGCGGAATGTACTCGTCGGTCGACGAGCCGAGGAATACGGGCGGATCGCTGCGGTCAAGGGTGCTCGCCGGCGACGCGGCTGTGGCATTGGCGCAGTCGCGCAGGGTTTCGCAGCCGACGTAGTCGCGCACAATGTTCTGCAGCCCCGCGGGGGCCCGGCCCGTGACGAGCGCCTTGTGGCTGAGGTCGAGCGGCGCGGAGAGTTCGGCGACCGCGGCGACCCGGGCCCCCGTGGTCAGCGACCCGGAACCGCGGGTGCCGAGCAGTGCGGCGAGGTTGCCGCCGGCCGAGCCGCCGAACACGCCGATCCGGTCGGGGTCGATGCCGTGGGTCTGCGCATTGACGGGGTCGCGGACCCACTCCACGGCCAGGGCGACGTCGTCGAGCGCGGCGGGGAACACAGCATCCGGTACCATCCGGTAGTTCACCGAGTAGGCGACGAATCCCTCGGAGGCGAGCCAGGCGCAGACTGCGCGCCAGTCGCTGTTGCCCTTGTCGCCTCGAGCCCAACTGCCGCCGTGGATGGAGATGACGGCCGGACGCAGCGCGGCCGCCGCGTCCTCCGAGGACAGCACGACCGGCGGCGCCGCCTCGAGGGTCGTTTCCGCAGCGGGGGTGATCGCCGGCGAGCACACGTCGAGAGTGAGCACGGCACCGTCCGCCTGGGTGCCGTACTCAACATTTTCGTCGACCGTGATGCCACCTGGCCGCTCGAATGTTCGGATGCCGACGATCTGGGTCGTGACGAGCTCGCTGCGCTGGTCGCCGGGTTCGTCGGGCGTCACGGAATACAGCTGGGGGCGGAAGCCGCCGAGGAGGGCCGTCGCAGCCACGGCGATGCTCACCGCGCCGGCAATCGTCAGAAAACGGATGCGATGCGAGCCGAATCGGGGATGGCGTGGGCCGGTGTTCACGTGTGCTCCGAGCTGCGGGGTAGTGCAACGAGACTAATTCGTTTCTCGCGCCGCACCGAATCCCGTCCGGGAACGGGGCGGGGCGTCCTCGCCTGGATTAGCGCGTCGGCGTCAGGTCCGGGGCGGCGTTTGCCTCGTCGGCCTGGTCGCCCTCGTCGGCCTCCGGCAGGATATGCGGCCGAAGGGCGGTGAGAATGCGGGTGACGTCCATCGCGACCGTCGCCGCGACCCCCAGCGACATCACCGGGGCAGAGTTTCGCCGCTCGTCCAGCTCGGTCATCAGGTCCGTCAGAGCGGCACCCGCCTCGGCGAATGCCGCCTGCTCGTCATCATCCGTGTCCCAGTCCCGCAGCACGGCGGCCGCGGCGTGTAAGGTCCGGCCGAGCGCCGGCCGCAACTCGGGGTGCAACTCGAGCTGGACCGGCTGCCCCCAGACCGCCGCGGCCAGCACCTCCGTCAAGTCGCGCACGTGGAAGGTCACGTCCTCAAGGGCCGACAGCTCGTCGTAGTCCGAGCGAAGATCCCGCTGATGCACGCGGGCGCGCGGGTTGCCCTTGCGACTGTCATCGGCGTGACTGACCGCCACGCGCACCGCGCGGCCGACCGCCACGAGTTCCTGACTGCGGAAGGCCCAACCGTCCCGTTCAGGCGGCCAGCTGTCGGCCAGGGCGTCGGCCACCTCCGAGAGCTGATCGGCCAGCGTGCGGCGAAAGCGGATCAGCTGCTGGCCGACGGCTTCGAAGGCCAACGGCGGAAAGAAGAGGAGGTTCACGGCGAGGCCGATCGCGATTCCCAGCGTCATCTGCACCAGATACCCGATGGAATAACCGTCGGCATTCGGCCCGCCGACGATCAGCACGAACAGCGCCGTCACCGGAATGTACTCCCGGCTGGCGCCGAACCAGCCGGTGGCCGAGATCGCGGCGCCGACGCCGACCGCGAGCGAGATTGTGAGAACGTTCGGCTCGCTCAAAACGATGACCGCCCCCGCGAGCAGGATTCCGACGGTGAGGCCGCCCAGGGTCTGCAGGGCGTTCCGCACCGAACTCATCAGCGTCGGGTACATGCTCACTAGCGCGCCCAGCGGGGCGTAGTAGGGGTAGTCATCCGCCACACCAGGCAGCAACGGCGCGATCGACCAGGCGATGGCGACGGCGATGGCGGCCTTGACCGCCTGCACGATTCTCGGGCTGGTCGCGGCCACTCCCAGCCAGGACACCGTCCTCCGTGCGCGATGCACACTCACCTGCGCCAAAGTGCCGGCGGCTGCCCGATCCCGGGTCATGGCCGGGTTCCCGGGATCGTCTTGGCAAAGCAGACGCTGAAGGCTTCGCCCACGTACTGACCGAATAGGGGAACCTCCCGGTAGCCGACGCTCCGATAGAAGGAGAGCGCGGCATAGCTCTCCGGTCCGGTCTCCAGCACGATTTCTCGGATGCCGCGGGCCGCGGCATCCGTCTCGATCCCCGCCAGCAGGCGGGCGGCCACGCCGCGGCCCCGGGCGTCGGGGTGCACGAACATGCGCTTCAGCTCCGCCGCGCTGGTCGTGCCGGCCCCACCAACCAGCGCGGCGATCCCCACGGCGCGGGCCGTCGCATCCCGCACGACGTACACGGCGACACCCGGCTGCTCGAGCTCGTCGACGTCGAGCAGAAAGTTGCTCTCCGGTGGGTACAGCGAGTGGGCGTAATCGCCGCTCAGTCGCAGCAACGCGGCGATCTCCGGCTGCCGCGGGGACTCAATGTTGATGGTCGTCAGCATGTGAACAGAGTAAGCGGTGAAGGTGATCCGTGACATTGCGGCATCGATCAGGTAACGTAGACAGGTCGGCTCTTGACACCGTGCGTTTTTTTGTGTGCGCGGATGGGTTTGTAAGTCAGGATGGGCCGGTTTCCCAGTAATCCGCTGGTGAAAAATCACTGTATGTGAACGGCCCCGGCCATAGACTGCCCGGGTTCTCAGGTTGCGTCGCGTGTGCGGCGTTGTTCTGCCATGTACCCAATACAACCCAGGAACATTTTTCATGCCTAAGAACTTCGATCCCAAGTACTCCGCCAAGGGTGGACCATCCAAGGGCGGCAGCAAGAGCCCCGGACACCGCGGCCACAACGCCGCCGAGGGTGCGCCCAAGAAAGCCCGGTGGAACGCCGGCGAGCGGGCCGACCGTGCCGCCGGCCGCCCCGCAGGCAATGACCGTCCGGCCTACGGCAACGGCCGCCCCGCCGGCAACGACCGCCCGACCTACGGCCAGCGCTCCGAGCGCCCCGCCTACGGCGACCGCCCGAACCGCAGCGACCGTCCCTCTTCTGGTGGTGCCCCGCGCGGAGACCGTCCCTCGTACAACAGCGACCGTCCCCGCAGCGACCGTCCCGCGTACAACACTGACCGACCCTCCTACGGCGACCGTGCCCCGCGTACGGATCGTCCGGCGTACAACAACGACCGTCCGCGCACGGACCGTCCGTCCTACGGCAACGACCGACCCTCCTACGGCGACCGTGCCCCGCGCACGGATCGTCCGGCGTACAACAACGACCGTCCGCGCACGGACCGTCCGTCGTATAGCAACGACCGTCCCTCTTACGGCGATCGTGCCCCGCGCACGGATAGTCCGGCGTACAACAACGACCGTCCGCGCACGGACCGTCCGTCCTACGGCAACGACCGACCCTCCTACGGCGACCGTGCCCCGCGCACGGATCGTCCGGCGTACAACAACGACCGTCCGCGCACGGACCGTCCGTCCTACGGCAACGACCGACCCTCCTACGGCGACCGTGCCCCGCGCACGGATCGTCCGGCGTACAACAACGACCGTCCGCGCACGGACCGTCCGTCGTACGGCAACGACCGACCCTCCTACGGCGACCGTGCCCCGCGCACGGATCGTCCGGCGTACAACAACGACCGTCCGCGCACGGACCGTCCGTCCTACGGCAACGACCGACCCTCCTACGGCGACCGTGCCCCGCGCACGGATCGTCCGGCGTACAACAACGACCGTCCGCGCACGGACCGTCCGTCGTACGGCAACGACCGACCCTCCTACGGCGACCGTGCCCCGCGCACGGATCGTCCGGCGTACAACAACAACGACCGTTCGTCCTACGGCGACCGTCCGGCCCGCACCGAGCGTGGCGGCTACGACCGTTCCGAGCGTTCGAACTCCGACCGTCCGGCGCGTCCGGCCCGCTCGGCGTCCGATGGCGGCCACTCCAGCAACTTCTACCCCGACCGCGACACCAAGGCGCACTTCGCCGCTGGTGACGACGTCGTGCTTGAGCGCCTCGAAGCTATCGCGACGACGGCTGCCGAAGTCGTCGGCGTGACCTTCGGCGACTTGGGCCTCGGTGAGAACATCGTGCGCGAGCTCGCCACCCTCGGTGCCGCAGCGCCGTTCCCGATCCAGGCCGCGACCATCCCGGACGTACTCGCCGGGCGCGACGTGCTCGGCCGTGGCAAGACCGGTTCCGGCAAGACCATTGCCTTCGGCGCTCCCCTCGTGGAGAAGCTGCTGGAGAACAACGGCGCCAAGGACCGCAAGATGGCCCGCAAGCCCCGCGCGCTCATTCTGGCCCCGACCCGTGAGCTGGCCCTGCAGATCGACCGCACCATCCAGCCCATCGCCCGCAGCGTCGGCCTCTTCACCACCCAGATCTACGGCGGCGTTCCGCAGTACCGCCAGGTCAGCGCCCTCCAGCGCGGCGTGGACATCATCATCGGCACCGCCGGTCGCATCGAAGACCTCATCGAGCAGGGTCGCCTCGACCTCAGCGAGGTCGTCGTCACCGTCCTTGACGAGGCCGACTACATGTGCGACCTGGGCTTTCTCGAGCCGGTTCAGCGCATCCTGCGTCAGACCAAGAAGGGCGGCCAGAAGCTGCTCTTCTCGGCCACCCTCGACAAGGGCGTCGCCTCGCTGGTCAAGGAATTCCTGATCAACCCGGCCGTGCACGAGGTTGCCGGCGAAGATCAGGCCTCCTCCACCATCGACCACCGTGTGCTCGTCATCGAGCACCGCGACAAGAGCGCCATCATCGGCCAGCTCGTCGACCGCCAGGGCAAGACGCTGATCTTCTCGCGCACCCGTGCCTACGCCGAACAGCTCGCCGAGCAGCTCGAAGACGCCGGCGTGAAGGCCACGAGCCTGCACGGCGACCTGAACCAGGCTCGCCGCACCCGCAACCTGCAGATGCTGACCAGCGGTCGCGTCAACGTGCTGGTGGCAACGGATGTCGCGGCTCGCGGCATCCACGTGGATGACATCGACCTGGTCATCCAGGCCGACGCTCCCGACGAGTACAAGACCTACCTGCACCGCTCCGGTCGTACCGGGCGCGCCGGCAAGTCCGGTACCGTCGTCACGCTCATCCCGAAGCAGCGTCGCCGCCGCATGGATGAGCTGCTGGGCCGCGCCGAGATCGAGGCCTCCTTCACGAACGCGGCCCCCGGCGACACGTCGGTGCGCGACCTCGCCGGAATGTAGTCGGCAGCAACTCCAGCACCTCCTGAAATAACGCGAGAAGGGGCATCCGCCGTCACGGTGGATGCCCCTTCTCGCGTTGCGGGTCGGGCAGGTCTCAGCGGCGAGCTGCGCGATGCCCGGCTGCCCGCACGATGGCTTTTCGGACCTCCTCGATCCAGAGCACCGACGACCCGACCAGCACGCACAGACCCCATTGGCCCGACGTGAGGGAGGTCGTGTCGAAGAGTCCCTGGAGCACGTCCATCTGCACCACGAGGACCTGCAGGATGATCACGGCGGTGAGTGCCAGCCAGATGCTGCGGTTGGTGAACGTCTGGAGTGAGAAGACGGAGTGGGTGTCCGAGCGCACGTTGAGCAGGTTGAACACCTGGTAGAAGACGAAGGTCGTGAACGCGAGGGTGGTGGCGAAGGCCGCGTTGCCCGCACTGTCCGGGAACAGGGCGGACGCCTGGGTCAACACGGTCAGGGTTCCCGCGGCCATGACGAGGCCGAGCCCGAGAATACGCAGCATCCTGTCCCGAGTGAGCAGAGGTTCGTCGGACGGGCGCGGAGGCCAGCTCATCGTTCCGGGTTCGGCCGGATCCAAGCCGAGCGCCAGTGCGGGTGGGCCGTCCATGATGATGTTGACCCAGAGGATCTGAAGCGCCGTGAACGGCGCGCCCGCGGCCCACCCGGTGACGCCCGCGATCAGGAAGATGAGCACGAATCCCCACGCCGTGGTCAGCTGGAACCTGACGAACTTCAGGATGTTGGCGTAGATGCCGCGTCCCTCCTGCACCGCGGCGACGATCGTGGAGAAGTTGTCGTCGGTGAGGATCATGTTTGCGGCGCCTTTGGAGACATCCGTGCCGGTGATACCCATGGCGATGCCGATGTCGGCCTGCTTCAGGGCCGGCGCGTCGTTGACGCCGTCACCGGTCATTGCAACGACATTGCCGCCGGCCTGCAACGCCCTGACCACCCGGATCTTGTGGGCCGGGGTGACCCGGGCGAGTACCCCGTAGTCAGCGGCCCGCGCGGCGAGCGCGTGATCGTCGAGGTCGTCCAGCGTAGGACCGGCAGCAGCCTCTCCGGGCAGGCCCAGGTTGCGGGCGATGGCCGAGGCCGTCACGAGATGGTCGCCCGTGATCATGTGCACGCGGATGCCGGCGCCGAGCGCCACCGCGATGGCCTTGGCCGCCTCAACCCTGGGTGGATCGACAATTCCGACGATGGCGTAGAGGGTCAGACCGGTGACCAGGGAGCGACCCGAGTCGTCGCCCGGAACGGTGCCGGCGTCGAGGGTGCGTCCGGCGACCATGATCGTGCGCAGGCCCTCACCGGCCAGTTCCTGGATGGTGTCGTGGATTCGTTGCTGCATGGTGGCATCGAGAGGGCGGATGCCGTCGTCGGTGAGCACCGAGTCGGTCAGGGGCAGCAGTGCGCCCGGTGCGCCCTTGGCGAAGCAGCGGTGTCCGGGCGGTCGCGGCAGTCCGGTCGTCGGCTCTGCCGGCCGGTGGAATGTGGCCATGAATTTGTAGTCGGAGTCGAAGGGCACTTCGGCTACCCGGGGGTGGGTCCGCCTCGCAGCCGCGACGTCGATGCCGCCCTTCTCGGCGAGAACGGCCAGGGCTCCTTCGGTGGGGTCGCCGACCAGCACGCCGTCGTTCAGTACGGCGTCATTGCACAGGGCCATGGTTAGGAACGCCTCGGTGAGGTCAGGCAGGGGCCGGTCATCACCGGTGAGGATCCGGCCGTCGGTGGAGTAGCCCTCGCCGGTGATGCGGAAATCACGGCCATGGGTGTGCAGTCGGCGGGCCGTCATCTCGTTCATGGTCAGCGTGCCGGTCTTATCGGTGGCGATATGGCTGACGCTGCCGAGGGTTTCCACCGCCGAGAGCTGCTTGATGATGGCGCCTCGGGCGGCCAGCCGGGAGGCGCCCATCGCCAGGGTGAACGCGACGACCGCGGTGAGACCCTCAGGAATGGTCGCCACGGCCAGCGAGACGGCGGTGATCAGCAGCTCGGTCCAGGAGTCCCCGCGCAGGAGGCCCAGCACGAAGACGATCGCCACCACGACCAGCGCCGCAACGGTGAGCAGCTGGGCCAGCTGGTCGATCCTCCGCTGCAACGGTGTTTGGTCGTTCTTCACCTCGTTCAACAGCACCGCGATGCCGCCGACGGCCGTGCCCATGCCGGTGTCGGTGACCACCATGGTGGCGCGGCCGCGAGTGACCAGGGTGTTCATGAAAAGCATGTTGGTGCGGTCTGTGAGCGGCAGTTCCGCATCGTCCAGAGCGGGAATCGTCTTCCCGACCGGCTCGGATTCCCCGGTCAGGGTCGCCTCGGCCACCTGCAAGCCGGCATTCTCGATGATGCGACCGTCCGCCGGAACGGAGTCCCCGGCATCGAGGAGCACGATGTCGCCCGGCACAAGATCGGAGAATTGCACCTCGAGTTCGGTTCCGTCCCGCCGAGCGACGGCCTTGCCTTCCGACAGCTGCTGCAGCGCCTGGAGGCTGCTCTCGGCCCTCCGCTCCTGCACATAATTCAGAACCGTGTTGAGGATGATCACGACCAGGATTACGATCGGTGTCTCGAGTTCTTGCGAGACGACGGCGCTGACGACCGCGGCCACCAGGAGCACGATCGTCATCTTCTCGCCGAGAAGGCGCACGATCTTGCGCCAGGTCGGCACGCGTTTCGGCTTACGCAGCAAGTTCGGTCCGTATCGCCGACGGCGGTCGTCGACCTCGGCTGCGGCGAGCCCGGCGCGGACGTCGACGTCCTGGGCCGCCGTGGTTTCAGCGGCCGAGAGGGTGTGCCAGGCGGCGTGCTCGGTGGCCGCCGCTGCGGGAGAGGTGGTGGACATCCGTCTGGGTCAGCGATTCGGCCGTTTGCGCGTCACCAGCACTGGGCAGACCGAGAGCCGGGTGCACTGGTCGCTGACCGAGCCCAACAACAGTCCGGCCAGGTTGCCGCGCCCGCGGGAACCGACCACGAGCATCCGCGCCTCACGCGACACCTCGATCAGGCTGCGGGCAGGCCCCGCATGCACGGCCCGGTAGTCGACGGTCACGTTCGGGAAGGCATGCACCAGCGCAGCGGTGTCCTCGATCAGTGCGGCCCGAACCGCCTCCGAGTATTCGGCGAACGTCGACACGTAGCCGAACTCCCAGTTCGCGGGCCTGGGGGCGGTGTCGATTGACCAGGCGCGCACGATCACGACCGGGGCGTGCAACTGATCGGCGAGCCCGAGCGCCGTGCTGAGCGCGTGGTCTGCGAAGGCCGAGCCGTCGTGGCCGACGACGATGCTGCCGGCCGGCGACGGCGCCGGCGTGGACGCCTCGGCGGTTTCCGGTGTGCCTGCAGGGGTGGTGCCTTCGGTGCTCACGGCGGACTCTCCAAACTGGGGGATGAATGAGGAAGAACGATCAGAACACTCCCAGATTAGCGAACTGCCGTTCAGGTGTCCAACTTGGGGGGTGAGACCGGCACGAGCACGGCGAGCAGCTCGTCGAGTTCGTGTCCTTCGGACACCGGATGCCGGAACAGTCTCCCGGGGGCGATCTGGTAGCTGTTGCGCCGCCCGACCCGGGTTCTCGTGATGTAACCGCTCGCCACGAGATCGGCGATGATCTTCTGGGCCCCGCGCTCGGTGACGCCCACCCGGGAGGCCACTTCGCGCATCCGGCACTGCGGATCCCGCGCGATCGTGACGAGAACGTGTGCGTGGTTGGTCAGGAACGTCCAGCGGGCGTCGCTCCCGGGGGTGGGCCGGGGCTCCTGGTCAGGGTCCGATGCGTTCATGTAAGTGAGATTAGTCCACCGGTGTCGCGCCGTCTTGCGCCCGGGGCACGAACGGCGGCCGGTCGGGCGCGTCGACGATCAGGTTCGTGATGCGCGCGGTGCACAACCGACGGCCCTGGTCGTCGCTGATCACGATCTCGTGGCAGGCGATCGTGCGCCCGAGCCGGATGGCCGTCGCCACCCCGGTCACGATTCCCGACCGCGCCGCGAGGTGGTGGGTCGCGTTGATGTCGAGGCCCACCGCGCTTCGCCCCGGGCCCGCATGGATCACGGCAGCCCACGAGCCGAGAGCCTCGGCGAAGGCGACGGATGCCCCGCCGTGCAGCAGCCCGAAGGACTGTCGGTTGCCCTCCACCGGCATCGTCGCGACGACCCGCTCCGCGGACTGCTCGAGGATGGTCACGCCCATCTTCTCGTCAAGTTCGCCGAGCGTGATCTTCCAGTTCTCGTTCACGTGTCTCCTCTATTCGGTGGTCGAGCTCGCCGAGACCCGCGAGCCCGGCGCCACCCGCAGCCCGTCGAGCGCCACCGCGAGCACATCGTTGGCGAGTTGACCGGCATCTTCCGGCCCCTCCGGCCGGTACCACTCCACGATTGAGTTCACCATGCCGAACAGCAGCCGGGTCACGATCCGAGGGTCGATGTCGCCGCGCAGGGAACCCTCATCGCGGGCCTCCACCACGAGGGCGGATACGGCCCGGTCGAATAAGCGGCGGCGGGCGAGCGCGGCGCGCTCGACATCCGTGTTTCCGCGCACCCGTAGCAGCAGCGTCACGTAGGGCAGCCGGGAGGTGAGCACCTCCACGGCTCCGCGCAGCACCGCGGCGAGCCGGTCGATGGCCGGGCCGCACTGGGCGCTCTGCTTGAGCAGCACCCCTTCGAGTCCGTCGAGGGCCTCGCCGAGAGCCTGTTCCAGCAGCTCCTCCTTCGAGGTGAAGTGGTGGTAGATCGCCGATTTCGACAGGCCGAGGCGGGTCGCGAGCACGCCCATCGAGGTGGCGTCGTAACCGAACTCGTTGAAGGCGGCGACCGCCACCTCGAGAATGGCGGGCTGGTCGTATCCGGGGCGGCCACGCTTGGCCAGGGCTGGTTCAGACATAATCGAGAAGTCTGTCACGAGCCGGGTTTCCGGAGGAACGACCGGCCCGTGACTGCGCGGGTTGTGCGGCAGACTCAGCGCAGGTCGTAGACACGCTTGTGCTTGCCGGTGCTGCGCTCGAGCGTGCCGGGTTCGACGATCAACACGTTGACGCTGGACCCGATCAGGTCCTTGATCTTATGGATCAGCAGCGCTGAGGCGATGTCGGAGGCGGCATCGCTGGCGTGCTCGTGCCGTTCGATCCGAACGGTCAGTTCGTCCATCCGGTTCGGCCGGGTCAGCTCGATCACGAAGTGCGGAGAGAGGCTCGGGATGCTGAGCACGATCTCCTCGATCTGGGTCGGGAACAGGTTGACGCCGCGCAGGATGATCATGTCGTCGTTGCGACCCGTGATCTTCTCCATCCGGCGCATGCCGGGGCGCGCCGATCCGGGCAGCAGGCGGGTCAGGTCGCGGGTTCGGTAACGGATGACCGGGAAAGCTTCCTTGGTCAGCGACGTGAACACGAGCTCACCCTGGGTGCCGTCAGGCAGCACGAGTCCGCTGTCGCCGTCGATGACCTCGGGCAGGAAGTTGTCCTCCCAGAGGTGCGGTCCGTCTTTCGTCTCGATGCACTCGTTGCCCACGCCCGGGCCCATCACCTCGCTGAGCCCGTAGATGTCGAGCGCGTCGAAGTCGAGGCGGTCTTCCAGCTCGAGCCGCATCTGATTGGTCCACGGCTCTGCGCCGAGCACGCCCGCCTTCAGGCTGGACGAGCGAGGGTCCATGCCGGCCGCGACCATCGCATCCGTGATCGTCAGCAGGTAGCTGGGCGTGGCCATGATGACGTCCGGTTCGAAGTCCTGGATCATCTTGACCTGCTTGTTGGTCTGGCCGCCGGACATCGGGATGGCGGTGGCGCCCAGCGCTTCGATGCCCGCGTGCGCGCCGAGGCCGCCGGTGAAGAGGCCGTAACCGTACGCGTTGTGCACGCGCATGCCGGGCCGCACGCCGGAGGCGCGAAGGCTGCGCGCCACCAGGCCCGCCCACATCCTGAGGTCCTTCTTCGTGTAGCCGACGACGGTCGGCAGCCCGGTGGTCCCGGAGGAGGTGTGGATGCGCGCGACCTGGTCCAACGGCACCGCGAACATGCCGAACGGGTAGGAGACGCGCAGGTCGTCCTTGGTCGTGAAGGGCAGCAGGGCCACATCGTCCAGGCTGCGGATGTCGTCCGGGTGCACTCCGGCCTCGTTGAACTTGCGGGTATAGAGAGGAACGTTCTGGTAGGCGAGCCGTACGGTCTTCTGCAGCCGGGTCAGCTGTAACGCCTGCAGTTCGTCACGGGACATCCGCTCCTCGGGATCGAGTTCATCCTGGGCCGGGGCGTGCAAGCGGGTCTTGGTCATCGTTGACATGAGGCCTCCTGGTGGAATGCGGATTTAAAGTAGAGGAGCGACGGAACCAGGCACGGGAAAGTTGGTGGTGCGGCTGCGCCCGCGAAACTCCGCCACCGGTACGTTGTGCTCGTTGGCAACGCGCACGTCATAAAGTCCGGAGCGACCGCTCTTGGTGCGCAACACGGCGGTCGCGGTGAGGGTCTGCCCGGCGGCGGTGGGCTTCAGAAAGGTGATGTCGGCGCCCGACGCGAGCGTGACGTGGTGGTCGTCGTTGCAGGCGATCGCGAACGCCGTGTCGGCCAGAGCGAAGACGATCCCGCCGTGCGTCACGTCGAAGCCGTTCATCATGTCGTCCCGCAGGAGCATGGAGACGACCGCGCGGCCGGGCTCTGAGGCGTGCACGACCATGCCGAGTGCGGCCGATGCCCGGTCGTTCTCCATCATGGCCCCGTTGGAGGGCGGTAAAACTTCCGTCATGTGGTTCTCCTCATTGAGTTCCGCGGGCCGCAACGCATGGTTGTGGGGGTCGTAGGGAAACCATATACTAACTGAACGATCGGTTGGTAAAAGTTCGCCAAACCCAGGAGTCAACGATGACAATCCCGCCAGTTCCCTACGCTATCGCCCCGGACAGCGCCGCCACGGTGTCTGCCGAGGAGCAGCAGTTCAACGACCTGATTGCCGCCGATTCGCGAATCGAGCCGCGTGATTGGATGCCGGACGGCTACCGCAAGACCCTCATCCGCCAGATTTCCCAGCACGCGCACTCCGAGATCATCGGGATGCAGCCGGAGGGCAATTGGATCACCCGGGCGCCCAGCCTGAAGCGCAAGGCGATCCTACTGGCCAAGGTGCAGGACGAGGCCGGCCACGGTCTCTACCTCTACTCCGCCGCGCAGACTCTCGGCATCAGCCGCGACCTGATGACGGACCAGCTCATCGCGGGCAAGGCGCGCTACTCCTCCATCTTCAACTACCCGAGTCCCACCTGGGCCGACATGGGCGCCATCGGCTGGCTCGTCGACGGCGCCGCGATCTGCAACCAGGTGCCGCTCTGCCGCGCGTCCTACGGTCCGTACGGGCGCGCCATGGTGCGCATCTGTAAGGAGGAGTCTTTCCACCAGCGGCAGGGCTTCGAGATCCTGCTCGAGCTGATGAAAGGCACGCCCGCCCAGCGCGAGATGGCCCAGGAATCGGTCAACCGCTGGTACTGGCCGGCCCTGCAGATGTTCGGGCCGCCCGATGACGACTCGCCCAACTCTGCGCAGTCGATGGCCTGGAACATCAAGCGGTTCTCCAACGACGACCTGCGCCAGCGCTTCGTCGGAATGCTCGTGCCGCAGGCCGAGGTGCTCGGTGTGACGCTGCCGGACCCGGACCTGCGCTGGAACGAAGAAAAGGGTGCGTACGACATGGGCGAAATTGACTGGACCGAATTCCACGAGGTGCTCGCGGGCCGCGGACCGGCGAACGCCAGGCGCCTCCAGCGCCGCCGCGACGCGCACGACGAGGGTCAGTGGGTGCGTGAGGCTGCTGCCGCGTACGCCGCCAAGCAGGGCGTGAAGGCGGTCGCATAATGAGCGCTCCCGGTGCATCCGAGAAGGAGATCTGGCCCCTTTGGGAGGTTTTTGTGCGCTCCAGCCGCGGAATCAGCCACACCCACGTGGGTTCCCTGCACGCCCCCGACGCCACCCTCGCGGTGCGCAACGCGCGTGACCTCTACACCCGCCGCAATGAGGGCGTCTCGATCTGGGTCGTGCCTGCCGACGCGATCACCACGAGCGATCCGGATGCGAAGGGTGCCTTCTTCGAATCGCCCGCCGGCAAGAACTACCGCCACGCGAGCTACTACACGAAGAGCGAAGGGGTGAAGCACCTGTGAGCGACACCATCGAGCAGGACGGCCACGGCCACGTCGACGTCGACACGGTCCAGCTCTCCGCGGAACTGGTCGAAGCGGCATCCGTCGCCTCGCACGACGTTGCGGAATACGCGCTTTGGCTCGGCGACGACTCGCTCGTGCTGGCCCAGAACCTGGGCTGGTGGATCTCCCGCGCCCCGGAGCTGGAAGAGGACATCGCCCTCGGCAACATCGCCCTCGACCTGATCGGGCACGCCCGTTCCCTGTTGCACTACGCCGGGGCCGAATCCGGCCGAACCGAGGACGACCTGGCGTACTGGCGTGACGAACCCCAGTGGCGCTCGGCGCACCTGTTCGAGCAGCCCAACGGTGACTTCGCGCACACGCTCGCCCGTCAGTTCATCGCGGCGCACTACCTGTTCGAGCTCTACAGCGCGCTGATGCAGTCGACGGATGCGACGCTCGCCGCGATAGCGGCCAAGGCCGTCAAGGAGGTCGACTACCACCGCGACCATTCCATCCAGTGGGTGCTGCGCCTCGCTCAGGGCACCGAGGAATCCCGCCGGCGCATGATCACCGGTCTCTCCGACCTATGGCCGTTCGTGGAGGAGCTCTTCGTCGACGAGCCGCTGATCGACCGGCTCGAGGGCGTCGCCGTGCGGCCGTCCTCCCTCCAGGCCTCAGTCCTGAGCGCCATGTTCCCCGTGCTCGCCGAAGCCGAGCTCGAGGTTCCCCGCGGCTTCATCTCCTCCGGGGGCGGGCGCCGCGGCGACCACTCCGAGAACCTCGGGCCGCTGCTCGCCGAGATGCAGGTGCTGGCGCGGGCGCACCCCGGCGCGAAATGGTGACCGTGGCCTCCCTTGCCCGTCCGCGTCCGGGCGACGCGGCGTCGCAGAAGGCCTGGGACATCGCCGCCGAGGTCTGCGACCCGGAGGTCCCCGTGCTCACGATTGAAGATCTGGGAGTGCTTCGGTCGGTCGCCGTTTCGGCCGACGGAACCCACGTCATCCTAACGCCGACCTACAGCGGATGCCCCGCGATGGAGGCCATGCGCGACGACGTCCGGGCGGCCCTCACCAATGCCCACTACCAGAACGTCACCGTCGAACTCGTGCTCGCCCCGGCCTGGACCACCGACTGGATGAGCGAGGAGGGCAAGGCGAAGCTGGTCAGTTATGGCATCGCTGCCCCGACCGGCCACTCCGGCGTGCGCCCGACCGGCGCCGTCCGGCTCCAACTCGTGGTCAAGTGCCCGCGCTGCTCCTCACTGAATACGCGGGAACTCGCCCGCTTCGGTTCGACGTCGTGCAAAGCACTCTACGAGTGCCGGGACTGCCTCGAACCGTTCGACTACTTCAAGGTGTTGTAACCATGGCCGCACTCAATCTGCGCAGTACCGATTCAGCCGTTCTCGACCCTGCCACCGAGCCTACAAAGCGCCGCGCCCGGTTCCACACCCTCGCCGTCGGCGAGGTGCGTCAGCTCACCCAGGACAGCGTCGAGGTGACCTTCCTGGTTCCCGAGGCGCTGCAGGGGGAGTTCGACTACGACCCCGGGCAGCACCTGGCGTTGCGCGCCACGATCGGCGGCCGGGAGCTGCGCCGCAGCTACTCGATCTGTCGTCCGCACGCGCTCGGCTCGGTCAGCGTCGCGATCAAGCGCGACCTCGGCGGGGTCTTCTCCAGCTGGGCGAACACCGAACTCCGGGCCGGGGACCGCCTTGACGTGATGAGCCCGCAGGGCACGTTCACCACCGCGCTGGACACTCTGGACGACAAGCACATCGTCGGCATCGCCGCCGGCAGCGGCATCACGCCGCTGATGTCGCTCGCACACACCGTGCTCGAACGCTCGGAGACCTCCCGCTTCACGCTCGTCTACACAAACCGCACCGCGCTCGACGTGATGTTCCTCGACGAGCTCGCCGACCTGAAAGACCGGTACCCGGCCCGGCTGGCACTGCACCACGTGCTCTCGCGCCAGTCTCGTTCCTCCGCCCTGCTCTCCGGCCGGATCGACGAGGAGAAGCTGCGCCTGATGCTGGCCAGCATCATCCGTCCCAACGCCGTCGACGAGTGGTTCCTCTGCGGGCCGTTCGAACTGGTGCAGTTGTGCCGCGACACGCTGGAGAGCGTGGACGTCGAGCCGGGCCACATCCGGTTCGAACTGTTCACGACGGGGGAGCCGACGCACGCGGTCGGCGACACCGGGCGGCCGGTGGTCGTCGGAATCGGTGACAAGACCTTCGAGATCGAGTTCACGCTCGACGGCGAGAGCGCCACGGTGACCACGCCCGTCAACGCGAAGGAGAGCATCCTGAACGCCGCCCTGCGTGTGCGGCCGGATGTTCCGTTTGCCTGCGCTGGGGGAGTGTGTGGCACCTGCCGCGCCAAGCTCGTCAGCGGTGACGTCACGATGACCGAGAACTACGCCCTCGAACCGGACGAACTGGCCCGCGGCTATGTGCTCACCTGCCAGTCGCACCCAACGACCGACCGGGTCGTCGTCGACTACGACGTGTAGCGCCACTCGCCCATCAGGTATGGCGCGCAAGCGCAGAAAGCGGTTCCCGTGATCGAGCTGTCCATCCGGGACGACGTGGCCTACGTCGTCCTAAACGCCCCCGACAAGCTGAACGCGCTCGACGAGGCCGGCCTGGCCGAGCTCGCGGCCGCATACGAGACCGCGGAGGCGGCCGGCGTGCGCGCCCTCGCGCTGCGCGGCGAGGGCCGCGCATTCTGCGCGGGCCGTGACATCTCGGGCGTCGACCCGCGCGACGACGATGTGATGGGTTTCCTGGGGGGACTCGTCACGCCGTTGTTGCAGCGGATGAGCGCCTTCCCGGCGCCCACCTTCGCCGCCGCGACCGGGGCCTGCCTCGGGGTTGGCCTCGGCTTGCTGATCGCCACGGATGTCGTCTACGTCGCCGACACCGCGAAGATCGGGTCCCCGTTCGCGAACCTCGGTGCCACGCTCGACTCCGGCGGCCATGCCCTGTTCGTCGACCGGCTCGGCGCGCACCGCACTCTCGACCTGATCTACTCCGGCCGGCTCATGTCGGGCGCGGAGGCCGTGGCCGCCGGCCTGTTCAGCCAGGCATTCCCGGCCGACGAGGTGACGGATGCCACATTGACGGCCGCCCAACGGGCCGCACAAGGGGCGACTCAGGCGTTCCTCGCCAGCAAGGAGCTCGTGCGCGCCCTCCGGGACGACCGGCTCGGCCTCTGGCAGAGCGTCGCCGCCGAGAACCGGGCGCAGGCGGCCCTCTGCGACACCGCTGACTACCGCGAGGGCTTCGCCGCCTTCCAGCAGAAGCGCAAGCCCGCGTTCACAGGCCGCGACTGACCCGTCGCGTCCCTGGCCTGGCCCGTCCCTGCCGCCCGCGTCGAACCAATTCGACGGAGATTCTGGGAAAAAGGCGGTTCCCGAAGGTTCTGGGGCCGTTTCGGGCAAAATCTCCGTCGAATTCGTTAGGGCCGGTCGCCGCAGTCGCCCGCAGCGACCACATCCGCAGCATTTGCCGACCAGGTCCGCGGCGCGGGTTCTACGCCGCTGCGCGGCTGGCACGCCACGCGCTTAGCGGCGCAACACCTGCGTGCCGCTCCTGGAGCGGGCAACGGATGCCGCTACGCGGCTGCGCCACCCAGGTAGGCGTTGTGCACCTCGGGGAGTTCCACGAGTTCGGCCGGGGTTCCCGTGAGTGCCACCCGTCCGCGGTGCATGACCACTGCCCGGTGCGCGATCTTGAACGAGGCGCGCACATTCTGTTCCACGAGGAGAACCGCGAGCTGCTTCTCGACGCAGAGCCGGGAGAGCACGTCCATGATCTCCGCGACCACCTTCGGCGCGAGGCCGATGGACGGCTCGTCCAGCATGATCGCCGTCGGGTTCGCCATCAGGCCGCGCCCGATGGCCACCATCTGCTGCTCGCCACCCGAGAGGGTTCCGGCGGCCTGACCCATCCGGGTGCGCAGCCGGGGGAACAGCTTGAGGATCGAGTCGACGTCGCCGTGGCCCTTCTTCGTCCAGGCACCCAGCATGAGGTTGTCACGCACCGAGAGGGTCGGGAAGCACAGCCGGTTCTCGGGCACATGGGTCAGGCCGAATCCGGCCATCTTCTCCGTGGGCTTCCCGGTGATCGTGCGACCCTCGAGGGTCACGCTGCCCCCGGTGGGCCGGATGAGGCCGCTGACGGCTCGCAGCAGGGTCGTCTTACCGGCCCCGTTCGAGCCCACCACAGCCACGATCTCCCCACGCGCCACCTCGAAGCTGACCTCGTGCAGCACCGCGAGCTTGCCATAGCCGGCGTCCAGTCCGGAAACGATCAGCGTCATGCGTGCTCCTCCAATTCGTTCAGTTCCGCTTCGGCCTCGTCGAGGTCCGTGCCCAGGTAGGCAACGACCACGGCGGGGTCATTGCGCACGGACTCCGGGTCGCCGTAGGCGATGAGCACACCGTCGTCGAGCACCGCGACATGGTCGGCGAGGGACATGACCTGCGCCACATCGTGCTCGACGAGCACGATCGTGAGCCCGGCGGTCCGCAGCCGCCGCAGCAGCTCGGCCATCACCTCGCGCTCAGCGCCGGATAGGCCGGCCATCGGCTCGTCGAGGAGGAGCAGGGCCGGCTCGGCGGCCAGAGCCCGGCAGACCTCCATGATTCGCTGCTTGCCGAACGACAGATCCGAGGCCGAGTCGTCCGCGGCATCCGAGAGTTTCATCGACTGCAGGATCTCGTAGGACGCGGCGCGGTGGGTGCTCTGCTCACCCGACTGCAGCCCCAGCATTCCGCGGAGGACGCCCGCGCTTCCCTTGCGGTACCTGCCCATGTACACGTTGCCGACGACATCCGTCGAGGTGAAGACCTGCAGGTTCTGGAACGTGCGGGTCAGCCCGTGCGCGGCGGCGACGTGCGGTTTGCGGCCGGAGATCACCTGGTCGAGGAACGTGACGGTGCCCTCGCTTGGGGTCAGTGCTCCGGAGATCATGTTGAAGCAGGTCGTCTTGCCAGCACCGTTGGGGCCGATCAGACCCAGGATGCTGCCGGCCGGCACGGTGAGGTTTACATCGTTGACGGCGACGACGCCGCCATATCGTTTGCTCAGTCCCTCGAGGACGAGGATCGGCTCACCGGCCGCGACCGGGGTGCTGACCGCCGGGAGCTGCGGGATCGTCGTGTCGTCCTCCGGGACGTGCGCATGCGCGTCGCCGGGTGGGCGCTTCCCGGCGAACGGCAACTTCTGCCACAGCGTGGTCGCCGCCTGGTGGAGGCCGCCGGGCAGGAGCAGGATCACCAGGATCAGGACGATACCGTAACCGAGCAACTGCACCTCTCCGGTGGCGCCGGGGAAGATGGCCGGGATGACGTCGCGCATGCCCTCGCCGAGGAATTGCACGAGGAAGGCGCCCGCGACGGCGCCCCAGACCGATCCCAGGCCCCCGATGACGACCATCAGCAGGATCGAGACCGACAGGTGGAATTCGGCGGTGGCGGGGCTCACGATCGCGACCTGGTAGGCGTAGAACACTCCGCCGAGGCCCGCGAAGCCGGCGGAGAGCACGAAGACTTTCAGCCGCAGCGCATAGGTGTTGACGCCAAGGCTCTCGGCGGCGAGTTCGGAGTCGTTGACGGCCGAGAGGGCGCGACCGGCGCGGCTGTGGGTGAGGTTGAGGGCCAGGATGAGCCCGATCACCACGAACGGCGTCACGAACCAGAGGAAGAAGCCGCTGTTGTCGATCGGGATCCCGAGCACCGTGGGTCGCGAGATGCCGTAGATGCCCGTGGTTCGTCCGGTGACATCCCATTCGCGCACGCCGATCATCACGATGAAGCCGAGCCCCAGCGTCGCCAGCGCGAGGTAGTGGCCGCGCAGGCGCATCAGCGGAAGGCCCACGAGCAGGGCGACCAGCATCGCGGCGAGAACACCGACGGTGGCCGCGACCGGGCCGGGCAGATCGAGCTTGGTCAGCAGGATTGCGTGGGTGTACGCGCCGATCGCGAAAAACGCGGCCTGCCCGAGGCTGACCTGCCCGGCCAGACCCATCAGCAGGTTGAGCCCGATGGCCGGCAGGGCGAAGATCATGGCGAACACGACGATGTTCATGACCGAGGAACTGGCCGTGAAAGGGACCACGATCATCAGCGCGACGAGCACGCCGCAGCCGATCAGCGTGCTCTTGTTGTTCGCCCAGAAACGCGTGCGGAGGGAGCGCGTCCCGGCGAGGGTAGGTGTGGTTGCATGTGTCATTTCGCTACACCCTGACCGCTGTGGGCTTGAGAACGAGGCCCTGGGGGCGAACGACGAGCACAAGGATGAGGATGAGGAAGGCGGCGCCGTCCCTCAGGCCGGACGAGACGTACCCGGCCACGTAGGCCTCGATCACGCCGAGCAGGAGAGCCCCGACGATCGCGGCACGAAAGGAGACGAAGCCGCCGAGGACGGCGGCGACGAAGCCCTTGAGGCCGAGCAGTACGCCGCCCGACCAGAGTGAGAGGTAGATCGGGGAAGCCACCACGCCGGCGACACCCCCGACGAAACCCGCAATCGCGAAGGCCAGCACTGACGCGGTGACCGGTGAGATCCCCACGATGCGCGCCGCAACGGGCTGCTCCGCACACGCCCGCAGGGCCTTGCCCCAGCGTGACTTCTCGTAGAAGAGCACAATTCCACCGCCGACCACGACGAGGGCGCCGATCATCCAGAATTCCTGAGAACGGATGCTCACCCCGCCGATCAGGATGTTGGTCCCCGGGAACAGGGGCACCCCCTTGGCCTCGGGCCCCCAGGCCAGCAGCATGATCGCCTGCAGCAGAGTCGAGACGCCGAGGGTCAGGATGATGGACGTGAGCGGGGTCAGCTTCTTCACCCGTGCGATGATCAGCCGTTCCATCGCAATGGCCACCAGGGTCACCGAGAGGATGGCGACCAGGATCGCGAGAAGGAGCGGCATCCCGGCCGCGGCGAGCCAGGCACTCCCCAGTCCGGCCAGCATCGCGAACTCGCCCTGGGCGATGTTGATGACGTGGCGAACCGTGTAGACGGCGATCAGGCCGACGGCGAGCAGGGCGTACACAGAGCCCTGTGAAAGCCCTGCCACCGTCAACTGCAGGAAATCAGTGAGCACGATCAGTCCTTGAGGAGGTTCCAGCGACCATCCTCGGCCTCAGCCAGGATGAGGGCGGTGGCGTCGAGGCCGGAGTGGTTCTTCGCGGTCATCTGGAAGACTCCGGAGATCCCAGTCCACTGGGCGCTCTCGAGTTCGCCGCGCAGGGCATCCGCGTCGGTGCCGGCGGCCTCGATCGCGTTGACGGCGATGTGCCAGGCGTCGAACGCGTGGCCCGCGAAACCGGACGGCTGCTCGCCGTAGGCCGCGTTGTAGTCCGCCTGGAACTGCTCGATGACCTCGCGCTGGGTGTTGTCGGCCGCCAGCTGGTCGGCGACGAGCAGGCGGCCCATCGGGGCGATGACGCCGTTGGCGGCGTCACCGGCGGCGTCGAAGAATGCCTGGTTCGAGATGCCGTGCGAGTGGTAGACCGGCTTGTTCACGCTGAGCTGCACATAGGCCTTCTGGGCCAGGCCGGCCGAGGGGTTGATGCCCCAGATGATGACGGCGTCAGAGTCCGAGCCGCGCACGTTAGTCATCTGCGGGGTGAAGTCGGTCGCGCTCGGCTCGAAGGCCTCCGTCATGACCAGGGTGATGCCGCGCTCGGCGCCGAGGTCTGTGATGTACTCCGCGACCCCTTCGCCGAAACCGCTCGCGTCGCGCACGAGGGCCAGCTTGGTGTATCCCTTCGCCTCGGCGTCGTCGAGGATGCGCTCGAGCACGACCACGTCGTTCTGCGCGGTCTTGAAGACCCACTTCGAGCCCTCGACGATGGCCACGTTGGCCGCGACGGAGATCATCGGGATCTTCGCGGCTTCCGCGATGGGGCGCATGGCCAGGCTGGGCCCGGTGCGTGAGGCACCGATGATGATGTCGACCTTGTCGCTCTCGATCAGCTTGCTCGTGGCCTTGGCCGCGCCGTCCTCGGTCGACTGATTGTCGATGATGGTGAGCTCGACGTCGCGGCCGTCGATGCCGCCGTCGTCGTTGAGCTGCTTGGCCAGCATTGTGAGCGTGTTCTGCTCCGGCACGCCGAGGCTGGCGCCGACGCCGGTGACGTCGAGAACCGCGCCGATCTTGATCGGGCCGGCCTCCGCTGCAGGGTCGTCCTTGGCCGTTCCCCCCAGGTTCGAGGTGCTGCATCCGGCCAGCGCAAGGGCTGTGATAACGGCAATCGGCGCGATGAAACGCAGACGAGACTTCTTCATTGGAATCTCCTTCAGAGGAACAGATAATTAGTGACCGACCAGTCGTTCACTAATTCAGGTGTGGGCCTGACAGTACCGTGGCATCGCCGCGCGCGGCAAGGGTCCCGAGGCAGTCGTTCGTAACGAGTGGGTGACGGTGTCGGCGGTGAAAGGATGCCAGTCGGCGCCCGGTCCGTCAGGCCAGCGCGAGCATCCCGGCCGCGCCGAGGGCGAGCGCGAGGCCCAACCACTGCACCGGCGCGATCCGTTCCCGGAGCACCACGGCGGCGAGCAGGATCGTGCCGGCCGGGTACATTGCCGTGAGTACGCTCATCACGCTGAGGTCCCCGGCGCGCATGCCGAGCAGCAGCAACACATTGGCCACGACGTCGATCACGCCGCAGGCCACGGCCAGCCGCAGCCCGATGGTGAGCGTCGAGCGGGGCTGCGGCGCGGCATCCGTCACCGGTCTGGACGAGCCCGTCATCGGCGCGGTCGTCACCAGTGAACGTCGCCGCCGCAACGCGAGCAGGGCGAGCAGCCCGACCACGGAGAACATGATCGCCGCATTAACCGCGCGGTTCATCACCAGCGGCACGAGCCCGCTGTCCGCCGGGGTCAGGTCGATCATCACCATGAAGGCGCCGATCATCGTGCCGGAGCCGAGGGCCATCAGCACGCCGAGCAGGCTCGGCCGCACGGCGCCGCGCTCGGGCACGAAACCCACGAGCACCACCGCCACGAGCGCCAGGCCGAGCGCCCAGTAGCCGATCGGGGCGAGGCGGTCGCCGCCTGCCAGCCCCACCGTCATCGGCACGACCGCCGACACCACGGCCGTGAGCGGCGAGAGGATGCTCATCGGCCCGATCGCGAGGCAGGTGTAGAGCAGCGAGATCGCGATTGCGCCGCTGACTCCGGACAATCCGCCCCACAGCACGGCCGACGGCGACCAGACCCCCACCACAAACGGTAGGGCGAGCAGCAGGGCCACGAGCCCGGATGCCGCGGCGACGGCCGTCACGAGCAGGGAACTCATGCGCTTGGCGGCGAGCCCGCCAAGGAAGTCGGCACTCCCGAAGATGAGTGCGCCGGTGAGGCCGAGGACCGCGGTAAGCATAGAAAACGAGCTTAGCGAGTGGCCGGTATCCTAAAACCCCCAACTGTGTGAGGCGGGGAGACAGGTCGCTGTGAAACGAGGGAACAGGGCGCGGCAGTGGGCAGCGCTCGCGCTGGGCGCCGCCGTGGTGGCCGCGCCGCCGTGGTGGTCCGCCGCCCCGGCGTCGGCCCACGACTCCGTGGGCGGGTCCTCCCCGGCAGCGGGGGCCGTCGTGACTGAACAGCCTTCGCTGTTCACCGTGACGACGAACGACGCCCTGCTTGACCTCGGCGGCGGGGGAGCGGGCAGCGGGATGCTCATCAGCGGGCCCGCGCGTGTGGCCACGCCTCTCTACTACGGTGACGGCTGTATCAGCCTGCTCGGCCCGACCGTCGAGACCAAGGCCCAGCTGGGCCAGCCGGGCGAGTACACGGTGACCTGGCAGGTGGTCTCGACCGACGGGCATCCGGTGTCCGACGACTTCACCTTCACCTGGCAACCGGCCGCCGACCAGGCATTGGCTGAAGGGTCCCCGGCCAAACCGGTCTGCGCCGAGACCGCGGACGCCGCCGCGGATGCTGCTTCCCCGGATTCCACCGACACAAGCGCCGTCGCCCTCGCCGAAGCCCCCCTCGTCGCCGTCTGGATCGCCGCCGCCCTCGGTGCCGTTCTCCTCGCCGTGGCTGGAACCCTCCTCGCCATCCGCCGACGCGCGCCTCGCCCACCGAATCAGCCCGAGCAGCCCGACCAGCCCGCGTAGCCGACCCGCACCATCGGAGGGCGCAGGTAGAGTTGCCGGGTGAGTTGGAACGCCGAAATACCGTGGAATCCTGACGAGTTCGAACCACCCGACGAATTCGACGCCCCGCCACCGCCCGACGGCTATGCCGGCGGAGCCAGGGAGTGGGAACCGGCCCCGGGCCTGGCGGGCCCGGCAGGCCGCGCCGGTGCCGGCGCATCCGCCCTTCGCGTACCCGCAACCCCGCCCCACCGCGCCACCGCGAAGTTCGCGACGGCCGGCGAGGCCCTGCGCACGGTCTTCGGCTACGACTCCTTCCGCGGCGAGCAGGCCGCCATCATCGACCAGGTCATCAACGGCAACGACGCCGTCGTGCTGATGCCCACCGGTGGGGGTAAGAGCCTGTGCTATCAGATCCCCTCGCTCGTGCGGGAGGGCACCGGCATCGTCATCTCGCCGCTGATCGCCCTCATGCAAGACCAGGTCGACGCGCTCACCGCCGTGGGCGTGCGCGCCGCGTTCCTCAACTCCAGCCAGGACTCCGCCGCTCGGGGCGCGGTCGAGCGCGACTACCTCGCCGGCAACCTCGACCTGCTCTACGTCGCCCCCGAGCGACTCTCCTCCGAGGCCACCAAGCGTTTCCTCGACCGCGGCACCATCGCCCTCTTCGCCATCGACGAGGCCCACTGCGTGTCGCAGTGGGGGCACGACTTCCGGCCCGACTACCTGGCCCTGTCCGACCTGGCCGACCGCTGGCCCGATGTTCCCCGCATCGCTCTCACCGCCACGGCCACCGACGCCACCCATAAAGAGATCACCACCCGGCTACAGATGGGCGATGCCCGGCACTTCGTCGCCAGCTTCGACCGGCCCAACATCCAATACCGCATCGTCGGCAAGGCCGAGCCGCGCAAGCAGCTCCTGGCCTTCATCAAGGCCGAGCACCCCTCGGATGCCGGCATCGTCTATGCCCTCAGTCGCAAGACCGTCGAGGCGACCGCCGAATTTCTGCGCCAGAACGGGCTCAACGCGCTGCCCTACCACGCGGGCCTCGACCAGGGGTTGCGCGCCCGCACCCAGTCCCGGTTCCTCCGTGAGGAGGGCGTCATCATCGTCGCCACGATCGCGTTCGGCATGGGCATCGACAAACCGGATGTGCGTTTCGTCGCCCACATCGACCTGCCCAAGTCCGTCGAGGGCTACTACCAGGAGACCGGCCGCGCGGGCCGCGACGGCCTGCCCTCCACCGGCTGGCTCACCTATGGCCTGCAAGACGTCGTGCAGCAGCGCCGCATGATCGACGAGTCGCCCGGCGACCTCGGCCACCGGCGCAAGCTCTCCGCCCACCTCGACGCCATGCTCGCGCTCTGCGAGACCGTCAGCTGCCGCCGGGTCAACCTGCTGCGCTACTTCGGCCAGTCCAGCGAGCCGTGCGGCAACTGCGACACCTGCCTCGAACCCCCCGTCGGCTGGGACGGCACCGTCCCTGCCCAGAAACTGCTCTCCACCGTGGTGCGCCTGCTGCGCGAGCGCAATCAGCGCTTCGGCGCCGGGCAGCTCATCGACATCCTGCGCGGCAAGGTGACCCCGCGCACCACTCAGCACAGCCACGACCAGCTGGCCACCTGGGGCATCGGTGCCGACCTCAGCGACCAGCAGTGGCGCGGCGTCGTGCGGCAGCTCCTCGCCCAGGGTTTCCTGGCCACCTCCGGCGAATACGGCACCCTGGTGCTGACGGATGCCGCCGCAGAGGTCCTCGCTGGCCGCCGCACAGTGGAGCTCCGCACCGAGCCCGAACGGGCCGCCCGCCCCGCGGCCGGGGCCCGCAAGAGCGCCGCGAAGGCGGCCGCGGCCGATCTCAGCCCCGAGCAGGAGACCCTGTTCGCGGCGCTGCGGGTCTGGCGCTCCGCCCAGTCCAAAGAGCAGGGCGTGCCGGCCTACATCATCTTCGGCGACGCAACCCTGCTGGCGATCGCCGCGACGAAGCCGGCCACCCTGGCCGACCTCGACGGCATCTCCGGCGTCGGTGCCAAGAAGCTCGACGCCTACGGCGCCGCCCTCCTCGAGGTCGTGTCCGCCGGAACCTGACGCCTCCCGTCCCGGACCCAACCCGCGGCATCCCGCAGGACCGGGTAGAACTGAGTCATGGACTGGACCGAGTACTTCAACGCTCAGGCCGCTCGCCCACCGCGTGCGGTGCTGCTCCGTGCCCTCGACCTCCGTGCCCTCGACCTCTGCGCCGACGCGCCACCCGCCCCACCCGGCACTGCGATCGACTTGGGCTGCGGTGCGGGCACCGAGACCCGGCACCTGCTCGCCGCCGGCTGGACTGTACACGCGTTCGACGCCGACCCGGGCTCTGAGGCCAGGGTCTGGACGGGCCTTCGCGCCGCGGAGCAGTCCCGCCTGGTCTTTCACCGGTCCCGCTTCGAGGATCTCCCCGAGTTGCCCGCCGCAGACCTCGTCTATGCGGGGTTTTCCCTGCCCTTCTGCGACCCCGCAGTGTTCCCCGACCTGTGGGCGGGCATCCGCGCGGCGCTGACGCCCGGCGCCTGGTTCGCCGGAGAATTCTTCGGCCCCCACGATGAATGGGCCGGCCGCGCAGACATGAACTTTCATGATCGCGGCCAGGTCGAGGCGCTCCTGGCCGGTCTGCACGTCGTCGGCCTCGTCGAAGACGACCGCCCCGGTCAGTCCGCATTCGGCCCTCGCCACTGGCACCTCTTCCACGTCACCGCCCGCACCCCGACGACCTGTGCCCCAACGAATTCGACGGAGATTTTGAGCTAAAGCCACGTTTTGGGCTTGTTTTAGGGCTTCTAGGGCAAAATCTCCGTCGAATTCGTTAGGAGCGGCCGGGCCGTCGCTCCGGCAGAGGTGGTGCCCCGTTTGTGGGTAACGGTGCCGTCAGACCCTTTACCGCTGTGGAAACCTACAAGACGAATGCCGGGCGGAGCATCCTTCGTTGTAGGCCCGTCACGCACTATTTCCCCGCTTCGTGAGAGCCGCCTAACGTGTAAGAAAATTTCGAGTTCGCGCGAAGACGAAGGACCAATGATGGTTGACACTGCTCAGCGCTCCAACAGCACTACCCCCGCCAAGACGGAGAAGACCCCCGCCAAGACGGACAAGAAGATGGACGCGACCCTGGCCACGACCGTCGCCGTCACGCCCCCCGTGGCGCCCGGCGTCGACACCGGCCCGGTCATGATCGCCGGCCAGGCCGGTGCCCCCACGGTCAACATCGAGTCGCTGCACCGGCAGCTGCTCGGCACCTGGGCCGACGTGCGCCTGCGGGCGCGCGAGCTCACGGCCAAGCCCGAACTGCAGCGCATCGAGGGTCAATCCATGGCCGAGCACCGCGAACGCGTGCTGGGCCAGCTCCTGATCCTGGCCGACAACGGGCACGTGCACCGCGCGTTCCCGACGCACCTGGGCGGCGCCGACGACCACGGCGGAAACATCGCCGGGTTCGAGGAACTCGTCACCGCCGACCCCAGCCTGCAGATCAAGGCGGGCGTGCAGTGGGGTCTGTTCGGCGCGGCCGTGCTGCACCTCGGCACCAAGAAGCACCACGACGCCTACCTGCCGGGCATCATGACCATGCAGGTCCCGGGCGTCTTCGCGATGACCGAGACCGGACACGGCTCGGATGTCGCGGCCATCGGCACGACTTCGACCTACGACCCTGCCACGCAGGAATTCGTTCTCGACACCCCGTTCCGCGCGGCGTGGAAGGACTACCTCGGAAACGCCGCGAAAGACGGCATCGCCGCCGTTCTCTTCGCCCAGCTGATCACGGCAGGCGTCAACCATGGAGTGCACGCATTCTGGGTGCCGATCCGCGACGAGTCCGGGGTTTTCCTCCCCGGCATCGGTGGCGAGGACGACGGCCTCAAGGGTGGCCTCAACGGCATCGACAACGGGCGGCTCCACTTCGACGGGGTGCGCATCCCCCGCGAAAACCTGCTCAACCGCTACGGCGACGTCGCCGAGGACGGGACCTACGCCAGCCCGATCTCCAGCCCCGGCCGCCGCTTTTTCACCATGCTCGGCACCCTCGTGCAGGGCCGCGTCTCGCTCGACGGCGCCGCCACCCAGGCTTCGGCGATGGCCCTGACGATCGCCATCACCTACGGCAGCCAGCGCCGCCAGTTCAACGCCGGTAGCGACACCGACGAGGAGGTCATCCTCGACTACCAGCGCCACCAGCGCCGTCTGCTGCCGCGCCTGGCCACGACCTACGCGCACACGTTCGCCCACGACGAGTTCCTGGTCAAGTTCGATCAGGTCTTCAGCGGCCAGGCCGACACGGATGCCGACCGGCAAGACCTCGAAACCCTCGCCGCCGCCCTCAAGCCGCTCTCGACCTGGCACGCTCTCGACACCCTGCAGGAGGCCCGCGAAGCCTGCGGCGGCGCCGGATTCCTGGCCGAGAACCGGCTGGTCGGCCTGCGCGCCGACCTGGACGTCTTCGCCACCTTCGAGGGCGACAACAACGTGCTCCTGCAGCTCGTCGCGAAGCGTCTGCTCACCGACTACAGCCGCAAGTTCGCCTCAGCCGGCCCGGGCGTGCTCGCCCGCTACGTCGTGCAGCAAGCTGCCGGCCGCGCCTACCACGGTACCGGGCTCCGCACCCTGGGCCAGGCGGTCTCCGACTTCGGCTCCACCGCTCGCTCCGTGGGCCACCTCCGCGACACCACGGTGCAGCGGGAGCTGCTCACCGACCGGGTCGAAACCATGATCGCCGAGATCGCGGGCAAGCTCCGCTCGGCCGGCAAGCTGGCACCGAAGGATGCCGCGGCCCTCTTCAACGCCAACCAGGACCAGCTGATCGAGGCGGCCCGCTCACACGGCGAGCTGCTGCAGTGGGAGGCGTTCACCCGGGCGGTCGAGACCGCCGAAGACGCCGGCACGAAGCAGGTCCTGACCTGGCTGCGCGACCTGTTCGGCCTCGGACTGGTGGAGAAGCACCTGGCCTGGTACCTGATCCACGGGCGCCTGTCGGCCAAGCGGGCACAGTCGGTCACGGCCTACATCGACCGCATCATCGCCCGGCTCCGCCCCCACTCCGTCGACCTGGTCGACGCCTTCGGTTACAGCCAGGACCACCTCCGGTCGGCAATCGCCAGCGGTGCCGAGCAGGAGCGCCAGAACGAGGCCAGGGACTACTACCAAACCCAGCGTGCCAACGGCACCGCTCCCCGCGCCGAGAAGACTCCCGCCAAGAGGTAGCCCCGATCCGGTGGAGAGTGCCCGTTCCGCCGGCCGCTCTCTACCGGAACGGGCACCCTCGTGTCGTACCCAGGTACGAGGCCGGCGGGCGCACAAGCGTCCGCTGGGCCGATGCGTGCAGCATCCGTCCCCCGTAGCGTCGATGACGGGTCGATTTCACACGGTGAGACCGGCCCCACCGATGTACAACGAGGAGACGGATGATTCAGGCACAGTCCCTGACCAAACGGCACGGCGGCAAGACCGCGGTCGACGCGATCGACTTCACCGTGCAGCCCGGCAAGGTGACCGGCCTGCTGGGTCCGAACGGCGCCGGCAAGAGCACCATCATGCGCATGATCGTCGGACTGGACCGGCCGACCGCCGGATCGGTCACGGTCAACGGCAAGCATTACAGCGAGCACCGGGCGCCGCTGTGCGAGGTGGGCGTGCTGCTCGACGCGAGGGCCGTGCACACCGGCCGCTCGGCCCGCAACCACCTGCTGGCCCTGGCGGCCACCCACGGCATCCCGGCCACCCGGGTCGACGAGGTGATCGAGCTCACCGGGATTGGAGCCGTCGCCCGCACGCGCGTCGGCGGCTTCTCCCTCGGCATGAGCCAGCGCCTCGGCATCGCAGCGGCGCTGCTCGGCGACCCTGCGGTGCTGATTCTCGACGAGCCCGTCAACGGGCTCGACCCCGAGGGCGTGCAGTGGGTGCGCCAGCTGATGCGGTACCTCGCCGCGGAGGGCCGAACCGTGCTGCTGTCCTCGCACATGATGAGCGAAATGGCTCTCACGGCCGACCACCTGATCATGCTGGGCCGGGGAAAGGTGATCGTGAATGCCCCGGTCTCCGAGATTATCGGCATGGCCGGCACGCACCGGGTGCGCGTGCGCACCCCTCAGTCCGCCCAGCTTGCGGCCCTGCTCGCCCAGCCCGACGTCACCGTCAGCACCGGAGAGCCGGACCTGCTCGAGGTAGCCGGTATTTCGGCCGGTGACATCGGCGAACAGGCCGCCGCCGCGGGCATCGTGCTGCACGAGCTGACCGGCGTGAGCGCGTCACTGGAAGAGGCTTACCTGGCCCTGACCCAAGACGAGGTGGAGTACCGCGCCAGCGGCTCCGCGCAACTGCAGGAGGCATGACGATGACCGAGACAACCGCGACCAAGACGCCCGCGCCCGCTGCTTCCTCCTCCCCGGCCGCGGACGGCACCGTGCCCGGCGCCGCATCCGCTGTGCACGGCCTGAGCGCGGCGGGCCTGCTGCGGTCGGAGTGGATCAAGCTGCGCAGCGTGCGCTCGACGGCCTGGTCGTACGCCCTGCTCGTACTGGTTTCGCTCGCCCTCGCGGCGGTCATGTCCTCGACGCTCGACCTGCAGGGTGCGGACGCCTCGATGATCCCCGCGGCCGACCAGGCGACTTTCATCGCCCAGACCGCGACATTCGGGGTGTTCTTCGGCCAACTCATCGTGGCCGTCCTCGGCGCGCTGACCATCAGCGGCGAATACTCCACCGGCATGATTCGGTCCACGTTGACAGCGGTTCCGCGCCGGCTGCCCGCCCTTGCGGCGAAGGCCGCCGTGCTGTTCGTCACGACCTTCGTGGTTGGGCTGGCCGCCAACCTCGGTTCCTATCTGGTGGCGTCGCTGGTGCTTTCCCGGCAGGGCTTGGGCGTCAGCTTCGCGGATCCAGCCGTGTTCCTGCCGGTACTCGGCGGTGCGCTCTACCTGGCCCTGATCGCGGTCTTCGCCCTCGGCATCGGCACCATCGTGCGCAGCGGGGCCGGCGGCATCGCGGTCGTGCTCGGCATCGTGCTGTTGCTCCCGATGGTGTTCCAGGTGATCGCTGCCCCGTGGGCCGCCGCGGTGCTGCCGTATCTGGTGTCGAACGCGGGCATCAACATGTTCGGGTTGATGTCGTTCAGCCCGGTGCCGATCGAATGGTGGGTCAACCTGCTGGTGGTGCTCGGCTGGCTCGCGGTCAGCTTGGTCGGTGCCGCTGTGGTGTTGAAGCGGAGGGACGCGTAAAGTCCTCTGAATGACCGAATCACTCCTCGCCCTCGGCCGGCCGCTTGTGCCGACCGAGGGCGAACTTCGTCTGCCGACACCGCCGGGGGTGGCCGGGCGGTTCTGGTCGCGGCATCCGTGGCTCAGCGATGCGCTGGTCGCGAGCGCCTATTTCGTGCCGATGGCCGTCGTTTTCCTGATCGACCTGACACGGCAGGCCGGGCCCGGCCTGCCGCCGCAGGCCCTGATCACCGCCGCGGTGGTGATGGTCATCACGGCCGCACTGCTGGTCCGGCGGCATGCCCCGCTTCTCGTGCTCGGGGTGACCTGCGCAGGACTGGTCGTCGCGTTCCCCGGCCAGGGCGACACCCTGCCCGTGCTGATCGCGCTCTACACTGCCGCGGTCTACCGTGGCGTGCGAAGCGCCTGGTTCGGCCTCGCCGTGGCGATCGGCATCGGCGCCCTAGGTGCTTTTCTGGGCGCGAGCAGTTACGCATCCTGGCTTGCGGTCGCCTCCCAATCCGCGGTCCTCATGCTCGCGGCCACCCTGATCGGTGTCACGGTCGGCGATCGCAAGCGTTATGTGGCCGCGCTGGTCGAACTGGCCGCACAGCTGGCCCGAGAGCGCGACCAGCAGGCCCAGCTCGCCCGCATCACCGAACGCGGGCGCATCGCCCGGGAAATGCACGACATCATCGCGCACAGCCTCTCGGTCATGGTCGCGCTCGCCGACGGCGCCGACGCGCTGCTCGTCAAAGACCCGGAACGTTCGCGCGCTGCGCTGCGCGAGGTGGCCCGGACCGGCCGCGGCTCGATGTCCGAGATGCGCCGGCTGCTCGGCGTGCTGAGTGAGGGTCCTCAGGAGCAGGGCGACCCCGAGGGGACGGATATCCCCCTCCGGCCCCAACCCGGCGCCGACCAGCTCGTCGACCTGGTCGAATCGTTCCGCGCCGCCGGACTGCCCGCCCGGCTGGAACTCACCGGGCGCATTCCCGGGAGCCAGGGTCTGCAGTTGACGGTCTACCGGATCGTGCAGGAATCGCTGACCAACGCGCTGCGGTATTCGGCGCATCCGACCGCGGTGACCGTGCGACTGATCCGGGTACCGGGGCGGCTCGAGGTGGTCATCGCCGACGACGGCCGGAACGCGTCGGCCACATTGCCGTCGTCGGCTGCCGGGCGGGGCATCATCGGGCTGCGCGAGCGCGTCGCGCTCTACGACGGCACCCTCGTGGCCGGGTGCCGTCCCGGCGGCGGCTGGCAGGTGCGCGCGACGATGACGGTCGACGAGACGGGGGAACGGGCATGACGCCGATCCGGATTTTGCTCGTCGACGACCAGGCGCTGCTGCGCACGGGCTTCCGGATGGTGCTCGAGGCCGAGGACGATTTCACCGTGGTGGCCGAGGCCGGCGACGGCGCCGAGGCGATCGCACTCGCCACCGACCTGCATCCCGACGTCATCCTGATGGATGTGCGGATGCCCGGAATCGACGGCATCGAGGCCACACGGCGGATCACCGCCGCGTGCCCCGACAGCCGGATCATCATTCTCACCACTTTCGACCTCGACGAGTACGCGTTCGGTGGTCTCCGCGCGGGCGCGCGCGGGTTCCTGCTGAAAGACGCCCAGCCCGCTGAACTCACCGCGGCAATCCGGGCCGTGGCCTCGGGCGACGCCTCCGTTTCGGCGCGGGTGACCCGGCGCATGCTGGACCTGTTCGGAGCGAAGCTTCCGGGGGCAGATCGGGAGGCCGACGGTACCGAAGCGGATGCCGACGCCGGCCGACTCGGCCTGCTCACCGAGCGGGAGCGAGAGGTCTTCTTCGCGGTCGCGGAGGGTCTGTCGAACCCGGAGCTCGCCGAACGTTTCTTCCTGTCCGAGTCCACCGTCAAGAGCCACGTCGGACGCATCCTGGCCAAGCTTGAGCTGCGTGACCGAGTGCAGGTCGTCATTCTGGCCCACCGGCTCGAATAGGCTCGGGGGTATGCGCACCTTTTACCCCGAGATCGAACCCTACGAAACCGGACTCCTCGAGGTCGGTGACGGGCAGACCATCTACTGGGAGGCATCCGGCAACCCCGACGGCAAGCCGGCCGTCTACCTGCACGGAGGGCCGGGCGGCGGATCGAGCCCGAAGCAACGCCGCGTCTTCGACCCGAAGAAGTACCGCATCATCCTTTTCGACCAGCGTGGCTGCGGTCAGAGCACGCCGCACGCGAGCGCGGCGGACGCCGACCTCACCACCAACACCACCTGGCACCTCGTGTCCGACCTCGAGAAACTGCGCGAGCACCTCGGGATCGAGCGTTGGCTGGTCTGCGGCGGGTCCTGGGGCAGCACCCTCAGCCTCGCGTACGCCGAGACACACCCGGACCGGGTCACCGAACTCGTGTTGCGGGGCATTTTCACGCTGCGCCCGATGGAACTCGACTGGTTCTACGAGGGCGGCGCGTCGGCGATCTACCCGGACCTCTGGGAGAGCTTCATCGCCCCGGTTCCGGTGGAGGAGCGCGGCCACCTGATCAAGGCCTATAAGCGCCTGCTGCACGACCCCGACCAGTACGTGCGCGAGCGGGCCGGCGTGGCCTGGTCCACCTGGGAGTCCTCGACCATCACTCTGCTGCAGCAACCCGACACGATCGCGCGTTTCACCGAGCCGGCGTTCGCGGTGGCCTTCGCCCGGATCGAGAACCATTACTTCACCAACTCGGGCTGGTTCGAGCCGAACCAGCTGATCCGCGACGCGGACCGGCTGAAAGACATTCCCGGCGTCATCGTGCAGGGCCGCTATGACATGTGCACCCCCGCGTTCACCGCCTGGGAGCTGCACCAGAACTGGCCGGAGGCCGATTTCAGGCTGATCCCGGATGCCGGTCACTCCTTCGACGAGCCGGGCAACCTGGACGCGATCATCGAGGCGACGGACCGCTTCGCGGCCTGAGGCCGGCGCGACGAACGAGGTCCAACACCCTGCGAATCTGGGCTACTTTATGTTGGACACACTGGCTTACTGACTCACTGCCGACAATTCGAAGCTGTGGCTGGGAGTCGACCGGTAGTTGGAGTGCACCTCCACCGCGATGACGTTGGCTCCGGTTGTGAAAGCCGTCCCGGGAACGCTGACTGTAACCGGATTGGCGACCGCGCTGGTCGCTGATACCGCCATATTGGCGTAGGTCGTCGATGTCACCGCGCCGGCGTTGATGTTCCTACGCAGCACTTCCACGCCGTTGACGTAGACGACGATGCCGTCGTCAGCACGCGTGGTCAGCGTCATCATCGCCACTTTCGTCACGTCGGCAACGTTGAAGGATTTGCGGTAGAACGACGTGAGCGGCCTGGGGTCGGGGGAAGTAAGGGTCGTGCCCAATTGAGCATGGCCCCAACCGAGCGGTGCTGCACCGGTCGACCACGTGGATGCGTCGTACCCCGGCGCTTGCCAACCGGCCGGAGGAGCCGTTTGGCTGAACGAGTAGGCCCAGGTCGCACCGGTGTTGACGAATGTCACCTGCTCCGGCTGCGGCTCGGCCGGGGCAGCGACCACGGCGGCAGGCGTGCTGGCCGACCAGTTCCCGGTGCCGTCGGCTGCCCGCACGAAGTACTTCGTTCCCGCATCCGCTGCGGGCAAGGTCACCGTGCCGGCGCCCGTCGTCGCGACCACTCGGTCGTGACGCAGCACCTGGTAGGACACCGCACCTCGGTTATCCGTGGAGCCAGTCCACTTCAGCACGTCGCCCGTGCTGGACGGCGTCACCGACAAACCGGAGGGAGTGCTCGGAGCCTGCGTGTCGTTGTGAGCGAAGCGCACAAAACCGCCTGACCACTGCTTGGCCAAGGTTGACCTGACCGATGCGGAATAGTCACCACCGAACCAGGTGACACCGGTCGAATCGTTGAACAGCGCCCAGGCGCCGGCGCCGGCGCGCTGGGTGACGATCGGGCTGAACTGCGTCGCGGGCTTGCCGGTGGCATTGTCCCATGCTCCAGCGCTGCTGATCTTCGTGGCCTGGGTCCAGTCCGTGCCGATCGATGGCCACCGCCGGGCACCGGAATAGTTCGTGTAGAAGCAGTGGCAGCCGGCGTACACCGTCGTCCCGTCACTGGAGATCGCCTGGAAGTCACCGCCCGACTTGCCGATGTTGGTGCTTGTTTCGGTCATTCCCGCCCGGTCGTAGCTGTACAGGTTGTGCTCGGAACCGCCGATCCACACTTTCTCGCCGACTTCCTTGACCGCCTGCTGGTAGTTGGCGGTGCTGGAGTGGTCGATCGTCCAGGGGATGACTGACGTGTCGACTGCGCTCAGCGCCGCTCCCTTGTCGGCTGGCGTCGTCTTCGAAGCAGTGAAGTAGCCCGCGAAATAGACTCGGTCTTTTTTCGGCGATGCATCCAGAGCGATCACCGAGCCGTTGAATTCAGGATTCCAGGTGCGGTCGGGAGTACCGTTCGTGACCGAAACGCGGCCTGCAGCTCGAACGTAGACCGGACTCGTGACAGAGCCGCCGGTCATGTGGGTGAACGTGCCGCCGACGTAGAGCCACGAGTCCTGCACGTCCAGGGCGCGGACGATCGGCACCCCTCCGCTCAGGCTGTTGGTGATCGTCGTCGTAAAGGTCGTGTCAGTGGCGCCGGTCGTGGGGCTGAGGACGACCAACCCGGCCCGGGGCGCTCCGTTGACCTGAGTGAAGAAACCACCGGCCGCGACCCGACCGTCGGGAAGTACTGCCAGCGCCTTGATTTGCTTGTCGAAGGTCGGTCGGAACGACGTAATGAATTCTCCGGTCCGCACGTCGAAAGCCGCCAGGTAGGACTGTGCGACCTGGCTGCCGCCCGCGGCCGTCTTCTGCACAGTAAGGAAGTTGCCGCCGACATAGACGACCCCGTTCCCTTCAGCGAACGCCGACACCTCGACGCTGCCCTCCACCGTGTTGGGTCCTGCGCCGAGTCCGCTGACTCCCCACCCCGTCGGCAAAGCGAAGCTCTCAGCGGAGCCCGGCTTTTCTGACTTGGCCGTCCCGGTGTCGGGAATGGCGCTGTAGATCGTGGAACTCATCATCTGCGGGCGAAGGTAGACCTGCGTAAAGGGTCGAGGGTTCCCCGCGGTGCTGCTGGGCGCCCACATGAAACTGGCCGGATCGGCCGACCCGCGCGCGCCGGACCCATACCCGAACCCGGCCTTCCACCCCTGGTTGGCTCCGGTCACCGTTTCGATGCGGTCCAGCTGGTCCCCGGCGCCGAAGGCGCTGGTCTGCCCGCCGGAGCCCGAGGAGGAGCCGATCCGCCAGACGGCAACCCGTTGCTCATTGTTGAACATCCACGACCACTCATCGCGCGGTGAGGAGAACGTGAATCTGCTTTCCTGCCACGCCGTGCCGTCGAGGTTGGCGGCGCGGCGCAGTCGAATGCCGTCTGGCAGCGATTTCACCGGCTGTCCATTGAGGAGCGCTCCGATCACTCCGGTCGAGAGCTGCCGGGGTGCGAAGGCCGCCTGGCCGGTCACCGAGCCGCGAACCTCAGCCGTCGTTCCCTGTCCCTCATTGGCCTCGGACCAACCATCCCTGCCCCGGCCGACCAGCACCCAACCGCCACCGTCGGTGTCCTGGTCGCAGTGGAACTGCGCGGCTGATCCCAGCTTGGGGGTGTTCAGCCAGTACACGCCGCTGGGGGCTGCCGGCGTCAATTGCTTGATCTCCCAGCACGACGCAGCCGCTGTGGCCTGCGAGAGCCCGTCGGGGGAGGCCACCGCAGCGCCGGCGCTCACCGGCGTCAGAAGCGAAGCTGCAACCAGCCCTGCTGCGGCGAGAATGCCCAGCCGCCGGGCTATCGAGCGGCGAGCGCCGACCGGCCGGGAGGAGGAACGCTGCCCGTTCGATGGGTCAACGCGTGGGCTGGAGTGCGTGGGCAAGCCGCGGCGCGGCGATTGTGGCGAATTCACCGGGTGATCTCCTGCAATTCGGGTGACAGGGACAAATTCGGACGCTGACAGCACCCGGTTGCGAGATGCACAACATGAGCAAGAATCAGCAATACGCGCAGGCTAGCCCGGTTGTCGAACCTTGATAAGCCCCCCTAGGGGGTCTGCTCAGCTCCGGATGCTCGAGCGTCAGGGAGTTCGGGACGAATTGTCGCCGGCGGTGCGGGGGGCTTGTCCCAGCTGCCTCAGCTTCACGTACTTGCGCCGCATCGAAATCAGGGTGTGCACCAGGTTTGTGGCGAACATTGCGGTGTAAACGATGATGAACAGAGCAGGGAAGCCCCACCCGAGGAAGGTCCAGCAAAAGGTTCCAGTATCGGTGGGCAGCAGGAGGAACGACCGGGCCGTTCCCGCCGTGGGCGTGGGCACAGGGTGCTGCTTGACCAGTTGCTCGGCAAGGATCTGGCTCATGAACTCAACCACGCTGACAAGGCAATAGCCCAGTGCTACCGCGAGCACCCAGGATGGCTGGTCCTGATTCCACAACCCGACCAGCACCGCCAGGTGGATTGCGGGGGTTCGCAGGGCGTCCACCACGTGGTCCAGCCACTCTCCGGCCGGACTGCCCGCTCGCTGCAGGCGGGCCACTTGGCCATCCGCGGAATCAAGGAGGTACCCGGTTGCGAGCAGGGCCGCAACGGCAACGCCCAGCCACGGCTGGGGGTCAACCAGCATCAGGAGCATGATCGCCGCGAGGGAGAAGGTGGCGCTGAGCGCTGTGACGGCGTTCGGCGTCCAGTGATACGCATAGGCTGTTGCTGCCGCGTAGCGCCCGAGGCGCCGATTCACCCAGCGAGTGTATGCAGGCACACCGTTCCCGGGTTTCTGGGCGCCGTCCAGGCCGGTGAATGCTTCGTGATAACGGCGTAGTCGGTTGCGGCCGGGCCGAGACCAGCCTGCGTCGCGCTCCTGCGCTGTAACTGTTGCTTTCATTCCACCTGTATAGCCCGGCTTGTTCATTGAGTCACTGCTGACAATTCGAAGCTGTGGCTTGATGTCGCCCGGTAATTGGAGTGGACTTCGGCGGCGATGATGTTCATTCCGGATACGAAGGATGAACCGGGGACGGTGACGGTGACGGGGTTGGTGACTGCTGCCGAAGCAGATACGGCGGTGTTGGCGTACGTCCCAGCTGTCACCGGTCCGGGGTCGAGGTTCCTGCGCAGCACCTCAACGCCGTTGACGTAGACGATGATGCCGTCATCGGCGCGCGTGGTCAGGGCAACCGACCCCAGCGTCGAGACGTCGGTGATCGTGAACGACTTGCGGTGGTAGGACGTGAGTGGCTTTGGGTCGGCCGCGGTCAGCGTCGTTCCCAGCTGGGACTGTCCCCAGCCCAGCGGTGCTGCCCCGGTCGGCCAGCCCGACGAGTCGAACCCGGTCGTGTTCCAGGTGCTGGGCGGTGCTGTGGCGTTGAAGTGATACGACCACGTCGATGCGGTTGCGACCAGCGTGCTGCCTACGGCGGGCGGTGGGGGCTCTGCGGTCCCCGACCCGGCGGTCACGGCGGCAGTGCTCGCGGACCGGTTGCCACTCAAGTCCGTAGCGCGCACGAAATACTTCGTGGTGGACAGGGCGGACGGCAGGGTCACCGATCGGTTCATTGTGGCCGCGACGACGCGGTCGTTCCGCAGGACCTCGTAGGTGACACTCCCCCGGTTGTCCGAAGAACCGGCCCAGTTCAGGGTCACCCCGGTGCTCCCCGCGGATGCGGTGAGCGAGAACGGCGCCGTGGGCGCCGTGGTGTCGTTGCGGGCGAAGCGCACGAACCCTCCGGCCCACTGCCTGACCCAACCCGACCTGACGGAAGCGGTGAAGTCGCCGCCGGCCCAGGTGACACCGGTCGAGTCGTTGAACAGCGCCCAGGCGCCGGCGCCGTTCCGCTGGCTCAGAGTGGGGCTGAATTGGGCCGTGTATGCGCCGGTGGTGCTGTCCCACCCGCCCAGCGAGTTGATCTTCGCAGCCTGCGTCCACGCCGTCCCGACGTTCGACCAAGTCCGCGCACCCACGTAGACCGTGTGGAAGCAGTGGCATCCTCCATACACGGTGGTGCCGTCGGAGGAGATCGCCTGGAAGTCGCCGCCGGACTTGGTGATGTTGGTGCTCAGTTCGGCCATGTTCGCGCGATCGTAGCTGAAGAGCATGTGCTGGGCTCCGCCGATCCACACCCGGTTGCCCACCTCCTTGACAGCCTGTTGGTAGTTGGCCGTGGCGTTTGCGAAGTTGATCGTCCACGGAACCACCGATGCGGTGTCTGTGGTGATCGCGGCTCCCTTGGCGGCGCTGGTCCCGCGAGAAGAGGTGAAGTATCCGGCGTAGTAAACCCGGTCGCCCCGGCTGGATGCGTCCAGCGACACGACGGTTCCGTTGAACTCTGGATTCCAGCTGGCGGGGGCTCCGGTCGATACGGACACCCGACCTGCCGACCTGGCGTACAGCTGCGTGGACCCGCTCGCCAGGTGCGTGAACTCGCCGCCGAGGTAGAGCCAGCTGCCTTGGACGTCCAGGCTCCGGACCGCGGGGACGCCGCCGGAGAGGGTGTTGACAACGCGGGTCGTGAAGCTCGTGTTGGTGGCACCTGTAGCGGGATTGAGCACGACGAAACCCGGGGAGGATCTGCCGTTGACTGTGGCGAAATAGCCCCCGGCGGCGACTCTTCCGTCGGGGAGCACCGCGAGTGACTTCACCTGGTTGTCGAACGTGGGCCGGAAGGTGGAGATCCACTCTCCGGTTTGAGCATTGAAGGCAGCCAGGTAGGCCTGGGCGACTTGACCGGTCCCGCTGGAGGTACGCTGCACTCTGGTGAAGTTTCCGCCGACGTAGACCAGGCCATTGCCCTCGGCGAATGCCGAGACCTCGTTGCTTCCCTCTTTCGTGGAGGGGCCGGCGCCGAGGCCGGCGACGCCCCAGACGGTCGGAAGGGCGAAGCTCTCGGCAACGGGGGCGATCTCCCGTTTCGGTGTGCCCGAATCAGAGATGGCGGCGAAGATGTCGGAACTTCGGAACTGGGGGCGAAGGAACACCTGGGTGAAGGGCCGCGCATATCCCGCGGTTGAGCTGGGTGCCCACAGGTAGCTGGATGAAGCCGTCGAACCACCTGTTGATGAGCCGAAGCCGAAACCGTTCAACCAGTTTCCATGAGAGGCGTCCGCAAAGGTTTCGATCCGGTTGAGGCCGGTTCCGGAGCCGAACGAGCTGGTGTGTCCACCGGTGCCGCTGATGGATCCGATGGTCCAGGAGGCCACGCGCTGCTCGTTGTTGAAGGCCCACGCCCATTCGTTGCGGGGCGATGAGAAGCTGAAGGTCGAGTCCTGCCACGACGTTCCTGACGTGTTCGTCGCACGTCGCAGCATGATGTTCTTGCCCAGTGAGCTGATGGACCGGCCATTCGCGAGGCCTGTGATGACCTTCGTCGATAGCTGGCGGGGGGAGAACGCAGCGGTGCCGCTCACCGTGCCGGAAACATCCGCAGGCGTCCCGCGGCCCTCCGTGGAATCAGACCAGTCTTCGCGACCACGTCCGATTAGAACCCAGCCGCCTCCCGCGGTCATCTGGTCGCAGTAGAACTGTTCAGGGGCACCGAGCTCCGGAGTGACGAGCCAGTACTTGCCGCTCGGCGTGGCGGGGTTCTGCTGTTTGACTTCCCAGCACGATGCTGCAGCGGTGACTGCAGACATGCCGTCCGGCGCGGGGATGGGCGTCTCGGCGGCGGAAGCCGCTGGTGCCAAGCCGCCGATAGAGAGCACGACGGCCGACAGGGCCGCGCACAGGCTTATGAGCGAAAGACGAAACCTGTTCCGTTTGGATGCCACGGGATACTCCTCTAGGGCTGCGGGGCCATTCACTCAGCAGGTTGGATTGTCCGGGAACGTTCGGGCGACGACTTTCCAGGCGCCGGCGATGTATTGCAGCGTGTAGATGTTCAGGGCGCGCTGGATGACGCTGCCGGAATCACCGACGGGTTTGCCGCTGTGGTCCAGCGTCATGACCTTGCTGGAGTCGACGCAGGCCTGCGCAACCACCGTTGCGGGGTCGGTCGACGAATCTGAGCTGACAATTGTCAGCGCTTCTATGGTTGCCACCCCCTGACGCGTCCAGCCGTTGGCTTCCAGTTCCTGCGTGTCGTTCTCGACCTCCAAGAGGATGGCTCCGGATGCCGCGTCGCCCAGCCCCACGTTCGAGTCGGGAGCGGCCGGATCTACCGCAATCGAGGAGTCGAGGAACTTCTTGGCTGCGGCGTTGGCCTGTGCAGGTGAGAGGGGGGTGGGCGCGTCGGGCTTGTTGCTCTGACCCGGGGCTTCGGGCACGGTGGGACCCGAGTCCGGGGCGGCCGGCACCACGGGCGCGCTTCGTGCGCGCGTAGTGCCCGCCGCGACGGATTCGCTCGATGTTCGCGGTTGGGCTCCTTCGCTGTCTTTTTCAGGGGATGCGAGCGCGGCGAAATAGGTGGTCGCACTGAGCGCAACGGCGGCCACTACGGCGAATCCGAGCATCCGCTCGCTCAGGAAGCGCCGTCGCGTGCGTGCCGCAGTGCGTTCATCCGGCTGCTTTATCATTCCCGCAGGCCTCCGCCTTCGATGTGTCTTGTCGGTGGCGCCGAGGTTCGGCGCCCGTCATCGGGTGACGTCACTGCTTCACAGTTCATCTCCGGAATCGGGTTCACAGGTGCGGAGGTCAGCGTGCAAAGACTTGATACTTCGTCACTTTTACGGGTCAGGATACCCCGATGCCCACAATCGTTGGGCCCCGTGCGGGTGATTCTTTCGATCACGTCACGCGCGCCGGGTCAATCGAGCCAGATCATCGAGGCGCAGTCGCTTGCGATCAAGCGCGCACCAGACGGTGAAGCACACGGCGCCGATCACCACGGTGAGTATCAGGGCTGGCATCGTGTCGCCCAGCGTCAGGCGCAGTGCCACGGCGGGAGTCCCGAAGGCGACGATGGGAACGACGAGAGCATAGGCGATAGTCGGCGCCCAGATCCGGATACCGAGGAAGCGGCGTACCTCGACGGCTGCCAGCAAAGCGTCTGCCAACATGCTCAGCGCCCACGAGATCGCGGCGCCATTGATGCCGATAAGCGGCACGAGTATCAGGTTGCCCACGACGTTGACGACGAGGACGACCACTTTGTTGAAGAGCGCCCAGCCGCTGCGGCCGCTCATGAGAAGCACCGAGTGGATGTTGCCCGCGGTGAACGTCAACACGGCACCGATGCTCAGGATGACTAGCGCGCCGGAACCCTCCTCGAACCCCGGCCCCAGCCAACGGAGCACAACCGGTGCGAACATGGCGAGGACCAAGTAGACCGGCGTGCTGAACAGCACGAGCCAGATGGCGGCGGTTCGATACAGATCTTCGACTTCGGTGATCTTCTTGGCGAACAAAAGCGCGCTGAATCTTGTCGACACCACCATCCGAAGCGCCGTGTCGACAATGAGTCCCGCCGCGATGAAGCGGCTGGCACCGCCATAGATGCCTGCGGACGCCGACCCGGCCAGGAACCCGACAATGATGATGCCCAGCCAGATGATCGACTGTTCAAGTCCTGCGGACAGTGCCCGGGGCAGTGCGTAGGTCAGGATGCTCGTGCGGAGGACCGGGTCCACGCGCCACGCGCCGCGCACGTCCAGGACGCTTTCGTGACGGCGCACTTGAATGCGCAGCACGACAAGAGCCGCGACGAGCGCGATGACCACCGGCGCTGCCCAGGCCACGGTCACCGCAACCAGGGATCCGCCAGCGATCGCCACGAGCCAGACGGTGAGGGGGCGCACCGTGGGCAAAGCGATGTTTCCTACGCTGACGTAGGGAAGGATGCCTCCCAGCCCCCTGGTCGCGGCTAGGGCCAGAAGCAACAACGCTCCTGCGGGCAGGAACCAACCTGCCGCGGCGACAGCCCGAGCGACATCGGTGGCGTGGCGGTCTCCCGACAAGGCAAACGCAGGGGCGAGGACGATCGTGGCGGTCGCGAAAATGGTGCCGGACACGGCGGTGACCAGAAACATCAGGGCAAGGCTGCCACGAATCCGCGACGGATCGGAGGCGCTGAGGCGGGGCATGATCCACACGGCAACAGAATCCATGCCCGCACGGGCCAGACTCAGCACGATCGTGAAGACCGCCATGGCCTGCAGGACAACCCCCGACCCGGCATCCCCCAGCACGCGAGCCAGGACCACGATCAGGAAGAAGCCCATGATGGCGCTCGTTGCTGCGCCCAAAAAGCCGGCAGCGCCTTCCCTCGCCAACTTCCGCGAGCTGTTCTCGGCTACCACTGTCTTCGCACCGCTCACGAGCGTGTGGCCTGCGCCTGCCTGCGCACAATCTGTCTTGCTAGCCGGAAGAGGAATACCGGATTGCCGATAAGGTAACGGGATGCGAGCCGTCCCGGTTCGAGCATCAGGCGCCACAGCCATTCGAAGCCTGATGAGAGCATCCAGCGCGGGGCACGCCGGTTGTCGCCGCTTGTCCAGTCGAAGAGACCGCCGCACGTCAGGATCACGGGAACATTCAGCTGGTGCCGATGCGCGTCGATCCAGTGTTGCTGTAGCGGGTCACCCAAGCCGACGAAGAGGATATCCGGCGAGAACGCCCTGATCTGGTCGATGACGTGCCGCATCTGGTCTGGGGCCGTGTACCCGTCGTGGCCATCGATGAGAAGCCCGGGAGCTGATGCGCGGAGGCGGGCAGCGGCGCGCGCCGCCACGCCCGGCGCGCTCCCGTAGAGGAATATTCTCTTGCCCCGCTGCGCCGAGACCGCCGCGAGCGGGTTGACCAGGTCGGTGGTGGCAATGCGCTCCGGAAGCCCAACACCCAGAAGCCTGGCCGCCCACACGATTGATTGGCCGTCCGGGTAGAGCAGGTCAGCCCGCATCAGCACGGTCCTGAAGGTCCTGTCCTCGGCCGCAAGGTTGCATACGGCAGCGTTGACGCCGACCGCGACCCGGGAGCCGGGGAGGGAAGTCCACTCCATGATCGTCTCGACGACCTGGTCGCTGGTCAGTCGATGCACCGGCACATCGAGTACCCGCACGTGGTCGAACTGGACGGTGGTCATGGCAACGACCGCGCATACAGCGTTTTCAAGTTGAAGCGGGAGGCAGCTGACCTCGCCGCAGCGGGCCTCGGTGCCCCCGGGGGGCCAACCCTCGTGCACGAGATCCGGTTGGGCGGTACGGCGATCGTGCCCAAGAAGTCGATGCCGAGCCGCGAAGCTTCGTCAAGGATCTGCTCGGCGTCGTTGGCACGGGTTCGGTGCTTGACCGCGACGAGGATGAGAGCGTCGGAGAGCCGCAGAGCGGCGAGGGCACTGGAGGGAGATGCGGCTTTTCCGATCACGACGAAGCGGAGTTCGCCGGCATGGAGTGGTCCGACGGCCCGTCCAAGGCGTGAGGGGAAAGAAACCGTGAGGTCCGGGACACGTTTGGACCTGCAGACCTCGCCGGAATCATCGGGGAGGGGATCAGTCAGCTCAAGGCTCGCGCCCAGCACGCGCTTGAGGTAAGGCGATGCGTTGGGCAGGATGAGCGTGGTGGCCACCCCTCCAGAGGCCGTGACGAGGGCAAGGTTCACCGGAATATCGGCGCACAGGTCGGCGGGCGTGTCATCGACGATGGCAATGACCTGGGCGTCCTCCTGAAGGTCTGCGAAGATGCGCTCGCGCGCCGCGCGAAGCAACTCGAGGGTGGCCTCGTCGTGCGGGATCGACGCCTCAACGGAGTGGATGTCGGCAAGGACAGGGGCCTCCGTGACCCTGCGGACCTCGTTGGCGTTTCGCAACCGGTGGTCGAAACGATTGGCCACGAATGCCACTACGACGCCGAGTATGCCGCCGGCGAGGAGACCGATGAGCAGCAATTGAAGCAGGGTCGGCTGGACAACGACGTCGTTGCGAGCGGCTTCGGTAATTACATCGCCGCCCTTGGTATCGACCTGCTCCAGAGCCCCCTTCTGAGCCAGAAGGGCGTTGAGCTCGATGGTGACCAGGTCGCGGTCGCTGGCCGCTTGGTTGGCGGCCAGGGTGCCGGCAGCGGCTTCACTGATGCGTGCGTTCGCATCGGCGAGTTGGGCGCCCAGGACGGTTCGGCGCTTCTCCACACCCTCCAGGATGGAGTCCAGCTTCGCTTGTGCCCGGGAGGTCCGATAGGCCAGGTAGGACGCGGCAACGGCATCCGCTCCCGCTCGTGCGTCCTCGCTCCTCGGCGCGGCGTAGACGATATGCACGATCGACGCGCCGGTTTCGGAGTCCACTGTCAGACGGCGACGTACCTCATCCGGCACTGTGCCGGCCCCCAACTCCTTCGCAGCAACCTGTGCCACGGCGTAAGAGGTCGCGATCTGGGTCTCGGTCGTGCCGTCAAGGAGACTGGATGCCTGCTTGGAGGTGTCGAACGGGTCCGTTGAGATGACGCTGAGGTTGATCACGGCCGTCGCCTTCACAGGCGACGGGGACACTGTGTAGAACCCGAGGGCGGCCAGGCCGCCGAGCACGGTTGCGGCGAGGACTACCAGCCATTGGCGTCGAAGGACGAAGCCGTAGTAGTCCAACCCCAGGGTAGCGGCATCCGACTTTTGCGACATACTGTGCACACCCAACTTCGGCCGATACGCAAGCCGATTGGCTCGGTTGCACGCATAGTAATGTGATCTCCGAAAAAAGTGATGGGTATTCATTTTTGGTCCCATCCCCCAAAAAGAGGGTGGATCGATGCGCTCATGGTTGGCAGCTGCGGGCGATCGCGGCCGGGCGCCCAGTTGGGACTCTGCTGTCGCGCATCCAGAGAAGCGGATGAGCGCGCCTCGCGAGTTGCCGAGGTGGCCGCTCACGGTGATGTTCGTCCTGTTCCCGCTCTGGTGGGTGCTCGGGCCGGGCGAGGCAGTGTGGATTCCTCTCGCTGGGGTCATGCTCCTGCTGCTCAACAGGCATGGGCGGATCCGGATACCCCGGGGTTTCGGTATCTGGCTGCTCTTTCTGCTGTGGATGGTCTGCTCCGTCATCGGCATTGACACCGAAGGCCGCATGATCGGGTTCATCTACCGCGCGCTGCTCTACCTCACCGTGACCGTGGCATTCCTATACGTGTACAACGCCCGTGTTACGCTCACACCGCGATACGTGCTGGGCGTCCTGACGATCTTTTGGCTCGTCGTCGTGGCGGGCGGTTACCTCGGGGTGCTCTGGCCACTGTTCTCCATCAACACGCCGCTCTTGGCCGTGCTGCCGCAGTGGCTCACTGCGAACGACCTTATTCAAGAGATGGTCGTGCGCCGCGCGACCCAGTACAACCCGAACTCGTGGTTACAGCTCGATCCTCGCCCCAGCGCCCCGTTCCTCTATACCAACGGCTGGGGAAACGCGTACTCGGTGCTCACCCCGATGGTGATTGCGTACCTGGCCCTGGTTCGGCGGGAGCGCCGATTCTGGTGGCTACTGCCGGTGGTTCCGCTTTCCTTCGTGCCCGCCTTCCTCACTCTGAACCGCGGCATGTTCATTGGGCTGGGTGTGGCGCTCGCGTACATACTCATCCGTTCGGTCCTGCAGGGAAACGTCCGCGCGATTCTCACGGTTGTCGGGATCGCGGTGCTCGCGGCGGTTGCCCTGGTGACTCTTCCGATCGCGGAAAGACTCACCGAGCGGGTTGAAAGCAGCTCGTCGACCGAGGACCGCGCGAGCCTGTACATCGAGGCGTTCGAGAGGACACTGGAGCAGCCTGTCTTCGGCTACGGGTCGCCTCGGCCCTCCGAAACACCCGGTGCGCCATCCGTCGGCACTCAGGGCCAGTTCTGGATGGTGATGTTCTCCCATGGCTTCCCGGGAGCCGCGCTTTTCATGGGATGGCTGGCGTGGGCATACTTCCGGTCAGTCAGGGAGCGGGATCCCGCCGGCCTGGCGTGCAACACCGTGCTGCTCCTCACCCTTGTGGAATCGCTGTATTACGGCATTATGACCGCAGGACTCATGGTGGCGATGCTGGCGGCAGCGGTGGCCTTGCGTCCTGAAGAAGATGCCGAGCCGACCGGACGGCTACCTGGGGCTCTGTCACAGGAGAAGTAGGTTGGGCGCTTTGGTTGCGAACCATAGGGATGGAACCCGATGTCGATGGCGGAAAGTGCGGAAACTCCGAGTGTGAGCGTCATCATTGCGACGCGGGGAAGGCCGGAACTTCTGCGGTCGGCCGTGCGCTCAATCCTCGACCAGGATTACCCCGGTCAGATTGACCTGACGGTCGTCTTCGACCAGACGGCAGTCGACCCGATGGACGACATCGACGTCCCCGCCGCCCGTCGGCAGGTTCGGACCGTCCCTAACTCGCGAACCCCAGGACTCGCCGGAGGGCGGAATACCGGGATCCAGGCGGCAACGGGCGATCTCATCGCCTTCTGCGACGATGACGATGAATGGCTTCCGGCGAAGCTTCGCACGCAGATCGAAACCTGGAAGGGCGACCCCGCTGCGGTCCTCGTCGCGACCGGCATCCGGATCGCTACTTTCGGTCGGATGCTGGACCGGCTACCGCCACGACGCACGGAGTTCGCGGATCTCCTTCGTTCTCGCACGACGGAGATCCACCCATCCTCGTTCCTGATGCGCCGGTCTGACGTCTTGGGGCGGATCGGGTTGGTCGATGAAGAGCTGCCGGCGTCCTACGGCGAAGACTATGATTTCCTCCTTCGTGCCGCCCGGGTCGGGCACATCCTCGGGGTGTCAGAGCCGCTGGTCATCGTGCACTGGAATCGGACATCGTTCTTCGATGGCAAGTGGCGGGGCATCGCAGACGGGCTCACGTATCTTTTGCAGAAGCATCCGGAGTTCTCCGGGAGCGCTGTCGGATCCGCTCGGATCGAGGGCCAGATCGCGTTCGCGCTGGCGGCTCTCGGCATGCGTGCCGAGGCCTTTCGATGGGCACGAAGCACGATCCGGCACGACCGCTCCCAGTTGCGTGCGTACGCCGCTGTGGCGATTGCCGCGCGGCTGGTGCCCGCGAGCGTGCTCGTCAGCGCCGTGAACCGGCGTGGTCGCGGACTGTGAACGGCGAGTGAGCGAACGATGCCACGTTTGAGCGTCATCCTTCCGGTACGGAATGGCGAGCGCACGATAGCGCGGGCGGTGACGTCGACGTGCCGGGCGTTGCCCGCAGATGCTGAACTTGTCATCTTCGATGACGGAAGTACGGACTCCACGCCGACGCTGCTGCGCTCATTCGAATCCGCGTCCGTCCGCGTGATCACCTCGCCCGTCTCTGTGGGCGTTGCCACGGCACTCAATATGCTTATCGATCGGACGGACAGTGAATTCATCGCCCGAATGGATGCCGATGACGTCACCCTGACCGGACGGTTCGGCTACCAGCGCCGCGCGATCAGCCCGGGTGCGGCGGTGAACTTCACGACCGTTCTCGAATGGCGTCCTGACAGCAGACGAGTGAGCCCGGCAGCTCCCCTGCCCATAAGTGCGCGTGCCTTCCCATACCACTTGCTCATGACGAATCCGGTGTCGCATCCGACCCTCTTCGCAAAACGGGCTGCTCTCGTTCGAGTGGGCGGTTACCGGCAGGTACCTGCCGAGGACTATGACCTATGGCTTCGTCTCGCCAGCGAAGGAATCGGTATTCGGCGACTTGCGATTCCCACCCTGCTTTACCGGATGCATCCGCAGCAGGTGACGTCGTCCCTGGAGTGGAGGCACGCGTCTTGGACCGACCGCACCGTCGCGGCGGCGTTCGGCCGATTAAGCGACATGTTGCTGGGCCGCCCGTTCAGCCGACTCGTGAGCCTCGGTTTTGACGCCACTGTCGGACCGCAGGAAGTTGAGCGGACACTGGCCGACTTCGCGGCCCGCCTTGAGTCTGCGATCGCCGACCTGCCGCCGTGGGACCGGCGCATCCTGATGCGTCGGCTCGCCGGGCGGTGCGAGGCGGTGCGGGCGATGGGAAGAACCGACGAATCGGGTGCTACCGTGCCGCAGCCCTAACGGACGTTGTCCGGTGAGGGCTGAGGCACGATACTCAGCCTGCTGTGGTCAGCGCTGGTAGACCCGCACGTAGTCGACCTCGAAAGCCGCAGGGAACACGGTCTCTGCGGTCGGTGATCCGGGCCAATTTCCACCGACGGCCAGGTTGAGCCGGATGTAGAACTCGTTGACGAAGGCTTGGTCGATCCACGAGGTTGTGGACAGGCTTCGCTCATACGTCTTCACGCCGTCCACGAACCACGTGATGGATCCGGGCGCCCACTCGACGGCGTAGTTGTGGAACCCGTCGGCGGTGGTGCCGACCGGAAGGTCGTAGCCGGTGCCCTGCTTGGAATGCGTTCCCACATAGTCGTAGTGGACGGTCTGGACGACATGGTTGGCGCTGAAGGCATCACCCTTGCCTGTGCCGATGGCCTCGAGGATGTCGAGTTCGCCGATGCCGCCGGTTGTCGGGCGCAGCCAGAATGCCGGCCATAGTCCCTTGGAGGTGCCCTGGGCGAGTGGCGTCTTGGCGCTGATCTCGAATCTTCCGTATTCGAAGTCCACCTTGTTCTTGGTGGTCAGCATGCCGGAGGTATAAGAACGACCGTTGGGGAACCGCGTGTCGTTGTCCTTGCACGTGATGGGAGTGGCTTCCTTGCGGGCGGTGACCGTCAGCAGGCCGCCGGAAACCTTCACGTTCTCCGGTCGGTCCATCAGACAAGCGAGTTCGTTGTTTCCGTCGCCATAGGTCGAGTTGTTGTCGACATTCCAGGCATCACGATTGATCGCAGTGCCGTTAAACTCGTCTGCCCAGGCCAGGCTCCAGCCGGCAGGCGCAGCCACCGGCGTCGGGGCTGGAGCAGGAGCCGGAGCAGAAGCCGGAGCAGGGGTAGGCGGAGTAGCGGTGGTATCGACCAGAGTCACGTCGTCGACGACGACGGCGCCTCCGGGGGCCAGTCGGGAGCCGACGACATTCACGTCCAGCGAGGTGGATGTCCGCGTAGCCGTGTAAGAGGTGGTGATCTGTTTCCACGCGGTGTCTGAGCGCCACTGGTACGACTGCTCGCTGTTGACGACCGTCAACGAGGAGTCCTCTTCGAGTAGCCGCAGGATGACTGCCTGGCCGGCATTTTCTGCCCGGACCCAAGCCGTGGCCTGGTAGGTGTGACCCGCGATCAGGCTGGATGCCGAGTTCACCCTATCGTTGAGCGTCACCGTTGCGGCGGCACTGGACGCGTTTGAGACCCGAATACCGACAGATCCGTTTCGGCCGGACGCCGTCGATGCAAGGCGGGTGTTCCTTCCACCTTCCCAGCCGGTGGTAGCTGACGAAAAATCACCGTTCACGACAGAAGTCGTTGCCGCTTGGGCGACGGTTCCGGTGAGGCTTACTCCTCCGACGGCGACCATCACTGCCGTCGCTACAGCGAACAGAACTTTCCGCTTACCAAATGCGTGGCGCGCGCTCAATTTTTTTAAACGTGCTGGTCTAACTATTGACATGGGTCTCCCAGACGCGGACAGGCATGATGTCACGCGACAGTGTGTACTCAGCGCCGATTGGCGTGTTTTTTCTGGCCTGCGTGAACCTTGCACCCGTCACCGGGTACCTTCTGCGCTCGTGAGAGAATTTCACCTCCAACCCGTGAGTCCTAATTCTGGTGACCATTGCCGGGGGATTCACAGGTTTGCACTGCACGCACACACGGCTTCCGCGTCTGTGAGGCAACGCGAGAGCCGTGCGAATATTTTTCTTGTTGACCGTTTCCAGGTCGTCCCCACGAGCCATTGAAATTCTGCACTAGCCCGATCCGCCGGTTCCCGTTTGCAGACTCGGTTCCATGAGTTTTTCCAGCGCCCGCCGAAGTAGGGTGCTCGACGTTGCCATCGTGTAGGGGAAGTAGACGACATCCACACCCACCTTGGCGAACTCAATTTCAAGGAGGTGAGCACGCTCGGTCCCCTTCCAATCATCGCCCTTGAAGTAGACGTTGAACCGTGTCGTACGCCACGCGTCCAGCTTGTCCATCACGTCTTCCTCCACGACCTCGTCGACGAAAGAGATGTTGCGGACGATCTCGATCCGCTCGGCGTAGGGAATGATCGGGGTCTTGCCTTTAGTGATCTCCAGAATCTCGTCCGTGACGACGCCCGCGATCAGATGATCGCACTGGCTCCTGGCGTGCTTGAGGATATTCAGGTGCCCGATGTGGAATAGGTCATAAGCGCCACCGGCGTAGCCGATTCGTTGTGTACTCACGTGCTGTTCTCCGTTCCTGGTTCTTCGGGGCTAGTACGCACCCTGTGGTTGGATAACTGTCTTGAAAGTTCGCCAGAGAATCATCAGGTCGCCCGCAAGAGACCAGTTCTCCACGTAGTAGAGGTCGAGTCGTACGCTGTCTTCCCAGCTGAGATTCGAGCGGCCGTTGATCTGCCACATTCCGGTCACGCCTGGCTTGATGTAGAGCCGGCGATGCACGTGCGTTTCGTAACCTTCGACCTCGGCGGGCAGCGGCGGGCGAGGTCCGACTAGGCTCATTTCTCCCACCAGCACATTCCACAGCTGGGGGAGTTCATCGATGGAATACTTGCGGATGAATCGTCCGAAACGGGTGATCCGAGGGTCGTTTCGAATCTTGAACAGCACCCCGGATGCCTCGTTCTTGTCGAGGAGGCTGGCCAGGTCGTCCTCTGCGGTCCGCACCATGGAGCGGAACTTCAGCATGTAGAAGGTGTCGCCGTTCCGGCCACAGCGCACCTGGCGGAACAGGACCGGTCCAGGGCTGTCGATCCTGATGATGATGGCGACGACGATCAGGAGCGGGAGCAGAAGTAGGATGCCGAGGGCCGCAGCGACAACGTCAAGGGTCCGCTTCAGCGCATATTTGGCACCGGAAAAATTTGGGATTTCGACATGGATAAGTGGCAGACCTTCCACCGGCCGGAAGTGGATGCGGGGGCCGGCGACGTCGGTGAGTCGACTGGAGAGCACTAGATCGGCGTTCGTCTTCTCCAGGTCCCAGGCCAGGGCGCGGATGAAGGTGCTGTCCAAACTCGGATGTCCGGCCACGATCACGGCGTCGACGCCGAGCAACTTCGCGGCCGCGGCCACATGCGCGAAGTCCGCCACGACAGGAACGAGCCGACCGCCGGACCTGATGGAGATACCGTTCGCTTCCAACGCTGCGCCGACGATGTGATAGCCGGCCTCGAACTTCTGATCGATCTGCCGGATGACGTATTCCACGTCGTCGGCACCGCCGACGACCAGTGCCTTGGCGAGGGAATGTCCGAAACGGCGCTGTCGGATGAGCCATTTGCGCCACAACCAACGTTCAAGGAGCAGTGCGGTGACTCCTAGCGGCAGGGCAAGCACGAAATACGGCCGTGCAGTGTCCACCTGGAGCAGCAGGAAAGCGATGGCCAGCATGCCGAACGCCAGTGTGCTGGCGTTGATGACGAGCTTGTATTCCGGGGCTCCGATGGAGATGACCCTGGCGTCGCGGGTGCGGAACATCGAAAGTGTAAGGGCCCAGGTGGCGGCGACGATCGCGCTGACCGCCCAGGAGTCGGCGGGAACCGCGGCCAGGCCAGGGATCGCGTTGTCCCCGGCTAGCGGGGCTAACACCGCAGCCGCGGTGACCACGAGGATTACCGTGAGATCGGTGAGACGAAGCTTCGCACGGTACTGCTTGGCCCAAACCGCTCCGGACAAACCGCTGCCGGGCTCCGTCGCCGCCTTCGGGCGAGCGAACCGGTCACGGGCTACCGGAGAGGTGACCTGCTGGAAATAGGCCCGGTATCCGGTCGCGGCGGCTCCGACCCCGGCAGAGCCCGATTTAAGGGTGCTCATCGGCTACGGGGGTTTCGCGCTGATCGGCGGGCAGGTTTAGCGCCGGTAGGGGTTCCCTCCCACAGGAGGGGAGACTTAATGGCGCGACAAATGATTCGACAAATAAGGGTGTTCACGTGGGTCCCCTGCATTTCGGGTTTACAGGTTTCTAGCGGGCAGTGGTGCCAAGGAGCAATGGTGCGGACGTGCCTGGGTGCGATGGTGCGAACGGGCGGGTGGCCCGGCCAAGAGGGCGGAACGATACTCGGGTGTTCGGGTGTTCGGGTGTTCGGGTGTTCGGGTGTCGCCGGTGCGAATTCCTGATTAATTCTCAGTACTTCACGACCTGAACATACTCCGCATTCTGGAATTAGCGATGCTCGCCCAGCTGATCCGCGACGCGGACGGTCCGACGGTCCGACGGACATCCGGGCGTCTTCGACGGGTAGCTTTTTCATGACATTCAACGACAACGCGAACATCGGCGGCGGCCGGGTCAGCAAAAGGGGCCGCACCGCGGGAATCGCAGTGGGCGGCGGCGTGGGTGCGATCGCCCTCTTTCTGCTCTCACAGCTCCTGGGTGTCGACCTGAGTGGCCTGGCCGGCGGCGGCACGCAGCCCGTCGACAGCGGCAGCGTGTCGAATCTGCCCGAGTGCACGACCGGCGCCCAGGCGAACGAAGACGTCGAGTGCCGGATCAAGGGCGCGGCGGCGTCCCTCGACGTATTCTAGGCTGAGGAACTGCCCGCCCGCGGAGCCGAATACCAGCGGCCGCCGGTTGCGCTGTTCACCGACAGCGTCGGAACCGGGTGCGGCGGGGCCACCAGCGCCACCGGGCCGTTCTACTGCCCGCCGGATGCGACCATCTACATCGACACCGCGTTCTTCGGCGACCTGCGCACCCGCTTTGGCTCGTCGGGCGGCCCGCTCGCCGAAATGTACGTCGCGGCGCACGAATGGGGCCACCACATCCAGAATCTCGATGGAACACTCGCGGCCTCCCAGGATGGACAGACCGGGGCCGGCTCCAACGCGGTGCGCGTCGAACTTCAGGCCGATTGTTTCGCCGGCGCCTGGGCCGGGGCCGCCTCCGACACCCGCGACACTGGCGGAGTGCCCTTCCTGAAGCCCATCACCCCGGCACAGATTCAAGATGCGCTCAGTGCGGCATCCGCAATCGGCGACGACCGCATCCAGGAGTCCATGTAGGGCCAGGTCAACCCGGAGGCCTGGACCCACGGCTCCAGCGAACAGCGCCAGCGGTGGTTCCAGACCGGCTTCGACGACGGCGCCGGTAGCTGCGACACGTTCGCGCCGGCCGACGCGGTGCTGTAGAGCGGGCGGGTCAGTTGCGCGTGAGTATGCCGTCGTGTTCGGTGTAATCTTCGCCGGTGACCGGACACACAAAGCGGTTGTCTCCCTCGGCCCGCAGGGGCAGGCCGCTGCGTCCGACCCAGCCGGTGCGCCGAGCCGGCACGCCGACCACCAGGGCGTAGTCGGGGACATTCTCGGTGACGACCGCACCGGCTGCCACCATGGCCCACCGTCCGATCGTGAGCGGGGCGATGCAGACCGCGTGGGCGCCGATCGACGCGCCGGTACGCACGGTCACCCCCACGAGGTCGCGGTCGTCGGTGGCCCTGAGCGTTCCGTCGGGATTCACGGCCCGAGGATGCGTGTCATTGGTGAAGACCGCCGCGGCGCCCACGAAAACCCCGTCCTCCAATAGGGAAGGCTCGTAGATGACCGCGTAGTCCTGGATCGTACAGTGCCGCCCAACCACGACGCCGGGTCCGATATGGGCGCCGCGGGCGAGAACGCACTCGGGGCCGAGCCGCGCGTATTCGCGCACCTGCACGAGCGGGCGGATCGTGCAACCGGGGCCGATCACGGCGCTTGGATCGATCTCGGCCGACGCCGCGACTCCCATCACGTCCCCTCGGGTGGCAGGAAAAGGGTCGGGTGCTCCGCGGGGGGGCGGAGGAATCGACGACAAAGAAGCGTATTCACGGTGATTCCCTGCAGTTCGGGTTACAGGTCGGAGAAGTGCTGCCGCGGTGGCTGCCGCGTGCGCCGCTGCCGGGAATCCTCGCACGACATCTACGAACAATCTGACGTTTTCTCAGCGAGTCACAGCACGGAATGTACCCCCGTTTGGACGCGAGCTACTAGGACCTCTTCGGGGGGGGGGGGGGGGGGGTNTTGGTTCGGGAGGTGAACGCGCTGCGAGCCGGAGTCTTCCCCGGGCGGCCTACGGATACCGGGCTGCGAGGCAAAAAAAAAAGAAGGCCACCCCAGTAGAAGCCTGGGAATGACCTTCAGTGGCCCCGACCGGCGTCGATCCGGTGACCTTTCGATTTTCAGTCGAACGCTCTACCAACTGAGCTACAGGGCCAGAAGTGGCTTCGAGAAGCCGCTTCAAGGAAAAAAACCCTCTCTGTCGAAAGGGCTTGTTGCCTGTGCGACCCTGACCGGACTTGAACCGGCGACCTCCGCCGTGACAGGGCGGCGCGCTAACCAACTGCGCTACAGGGCCTCGTAAGAAGATCTAACGAGAGTCGAACTTTGTCTAGCTGTTTTCGTACTTACTTATTCTTGCACATCCCAGACCTGCAGGATGCGTAGCCCCAACGGGATTCGAACCCGTGTTAACGCCGTGAAAGGGCGCCGTCCTAGGCCGCTAAACGATGGGGCCGAGACGCCATAAACCTCATGGCTTCCGACGCATAAGCATACGGTCTACCGCCCGGGAATCTCAAATCGAGAGCAAAAAGTGTTCCTTCCGGGGGTGTCGCAGGCATTGAGCCCGTGAATTTCCCAGGTTTCGCTTGGCGGGCCGCTAGATTCAAGGGGGGTGTTTTTACCCTGTTGTTGTTACTCTGAGTCGGTCTCAAGCAGTAGCAGATGTGTGTAACGAGCCCGATCGGGGAGTAATGAAGCGCACGGCAGTTCTCTTCAGCCGGGAAGCACGAGCGGAAAAGGGGGGTGACGGATCCGCGGGCAGCAGGCGCAGTCGCCGCCACCGTGTCAGCCTGGCGACCGGTTTCGTCGCTGCGCTCTCCCTCTTTGTTTCCCTCATCGGTCCGGCCGGCCCGGCCCAGGCCATCGACTATCCAACGTGGCAGGACGTGCAGAACGCCAAGTCCAACACGGCCGCCGCCTCGGCGCAGGTCAGCCAGATCCAGGGTCTGATCGCCGACCTGCAGACCCAGGTGGAGCAGACCCAAGCCGAATCCGAGGCCCGCGGAGCGGAACTGCAGGCGGCGCAAGAGAAGTTCGACGAGGCCAGCCGGCGCGCCGCCGACCTCGAGGCGCAGTCCGCCGCGAGCTCCGCGGTGGCGGCGACCGCGACTCGCCAGGCCGGCCAACTTGCCGCCCAGCTCTACCGCACCGGCGGCACCGACCTGAGCGTGAACCTCTTTCTCGACGGCGAGGGGCGCGGCGAAGACGCCGATGCGCTCCTGTCCAAGCTGGGCAGCATGAGTAAGCTCGTCGAACGCAGCAGCAGCGTCTACGAGCAGGCGCAGACCGCCACCAACGTGGCCGAGTCTCTGGGTGACCAGGCCAAGGTCGCCCAAGCCGAGCGCGAGAAGCTTCGCGTCGCGGCCGAGGAAGCGCTCGTCGCTGCGCAGGCCGCCGCGCAGGCGGCCGCCAGTGCCCTAGCCGAGTCGGAGGCGAAGAGAGTCGAACTCGACGCCCAGCTGGCGTTCATGCAGGATGCGCAGGCCACTACGTCGGCCGGCTACGAGGCCGGAGTGGCCGAGCGGGCGCGACTGGCCGCCATCGAAGCGGAACGGGTGCGCGTCGAGCGCGCTGCGGCCAGCGCGCGGGCGGCCGCAGCGGCCGCAGCTGCAGCGGCCGCGAGGCCGAGCAACGGGGGAGGCTCGTCCAGCAGCTCCGGCGGCTCAGTCGGCGGCGGTGGCTGGGCGGTTCCATCCGGCGGGCGCATCACGGACGGCTACGGCCCGCGTGCGCAGATCTGCGGCAACGAGGGCTGCAGCAAGGGCTTCCACAGCGGCACGGACCTCGGCGCCGGCTGCGGCTCGGGAATCTACGCGGCCAGCAGCGGCACCGTCGTCTACGCCGGTCTCTACGGAACCTACGGCAACTTCGTTTTGATCCAGCACGCCAACGGCATCTCCACCGGGTATGCCCACATCCGCTCGGGCGGCATCTTCGTCTCCAACGGCGAGAGCGTCTCCGCGGGGGAGAACATCGCCAGCGTTGGGGAGACCGGTGCGGCCAGCGGCTGCCACCTCCACTTCGAGGTGCGCACCAACGGCAGCCAGATCAACCCGGTTCCGTTCATGTCGGACCGGGGCGCTTCCCTTGGCTAGGGACACCGACCGACGGGGGCGGCGCAAGAAGCCCTCCCGTCTGTTCGCGGCGGTCGCCCTCGGAGCTGTCTCGGCATCCGTGGGCGTCGCGGCGCCGGCGGCGTTCGCCGTGCCCGGCTACCCCAGTTGGGACGACGTGGCGAAGGCCAAGCTCAGCGAGGCCACCAAGCAGGCCGAGATCGAATCGATTACCGAGCTGCTCCAGGGCCTGCAGATCTCGGCGGCGGCGGCCACCAAAGCCTCGCTGATCGTGGCGGAGGCCTACCGGGTCGCGCTGGACGACCTCGAAGCGGCCACGGCCCGTGAAGCGAGCCTGGCGAGGCAGGCCCAGACGGCGGAGGCCCGTGCCGCGACCTCGAAGCTGCGGGCTGGCCTGATCGCAGCCCACCTGGCGAAGACCGGCGCCCAGGATCTGTCGCTGAGCCTGTTTCTCAACGGCGACAACTCCGATGAGTTGCTTGGACGGCTCGGCACCGCGAGCAAGCTGAGTGAGCAGTCGGACACGATCTACCGCGAAGCACTGCAGGATAAGAACACCTCCGAGTCGCTCGGGAAGCAGGCGGCATCCGCTGCCGAGGAACGCACCCGGCTCAGCGCGGAATCGCTGGCCAGGTACGAGGCGGCGAATGTGGCCGCGCAGGCCGCCGAGACGGCCTACGAGACCGAGCAGCGGCGCTCCACTGAGCTGTTCGCGCAGCTGGCCCTGTTGAAGGACACCACGGCCGAGGCCGAACGCGCCTACCAAGCCGGTCAAGATGCCGAGGCGGCGACGGCGGCCCTCGCCCGGGCGCAGGCGGCGGCCGCCCAAAAGACCGCAGCCGACGCCCAGAAGGCCGCGGGCGGCAAGAGCACGCCCCGGCAGCCGGCGGCCCAGCCCGCGCCCCAGCCCGCAGCACAGCAGCCCGCTTCACGGCCGGTCACCCCGGCCCAGGCGGCCCAGCCCGCTGCCGCGGCAGCTCCTGCGGCTCCGGCCCCGGCAGCTCCTGCGGCTCCTGCGACTCCGGCCCCGGCGGCTCCGACCACCGCGGCCCGGGCCCCGAGCGCCGGAGCGGTCGACACGGCGCTGTCATTCGCCACCCAGCAGCTCGGCGACCGCTACGTGCTCGGCGGCTCCGGGCCGAACGTCTGGGACTGCTCGGGGCTGACCAAGGCCGCCTACGCGGCGGCGGGCATCTACATTGGCTCGCACTCGGCCACCAACCAGTACCGCACCATGGCCAACGAGGGTCGCCTGGTGCCCTTCAATCAAGCTCAGCGCGGCGACCTCGTATTCTGGGGCGGTGGTGGCGACTACTACCATGTGGCTATCTACGTGGGCGGCGGCAAAATCCTCGAGGCCCCGAACCCGTCCTCGCCCGTGCGCATCCACGGCATCTGGTCTGCGGGCGACGTGGCTCCCTACGTGGGACGACCCGGCTGACCGGCGAAACGGATCACCGGGTTGTCGGGTGCGCGGGCATCCGGGGCGTGTCTGCGAATTCGTGTCACCACACCACGATGGCGCTCAGGACAGCTCCGCCCCGGTAAGTGAGGGCGGGTTTGTCGTGGCGAGTGGCAAGTCCGCGCCACAGCTTGCGGGTGTGGCAACCCGGCGTCGCCGCTCGAGGAGCGCGGGGACGAACGAGGCGGCAGCACGTGTGGGGTCGCCACTTCATGGGTTGCAGCAGTCGCACCATTCTGGGGCTGCCAGTGCGTGATTTCGTGGTGGTCGGATCTGGTGAGTCCACCGGCCGCAACCGTGGATATCGGCTGTGATGGCCTGGGTTGCCGATCCGCAGAAGGAGCAGGGCAGGCCGTGTTCGACGTCGACGTGGCCAAACCCGGGCGCCCGGGAGGCCGGACACTCGGTTGAGAGACGCTGGGCCATTTTCTCGCACAGTGCTCGGATGGCTGCGGCGCGGGATGGTGCCTTGTGGGCGCGGTAGTCCGGAAGTATCGCAACGGATTGGTGCTGTTTCAGAAGTGCTTCAGCGGTGTCGCCGAGGATCTCGAATTGGGTGATGCTTTTGTGGGTGACCGTGTGGTTCTTCTGTGTGCCGTGCAGGATCACGCCCTGGTCCAGGAAGCCGATAGCCGACGCGAACGTGATGGCTTCGCTGGCGCTAACGATGTGTCGTCTTCCGGCCACTGGCGAGGTGCTGACGCTGCCTTCGGCAATCTCCGGGCCCAAGGTGGTTCACGTCCCGCCGGGCGACTGCATCCCGGCGGGCACGCGGGCCCGGTGTGGCTGGACATCGGCGGGATGATCTCCGGTCTGCGCGTGATCTCGGCCCGGGACGAGTCCCGGCAGCCCGCCCTCACTCACGCCCGCCCTCACGGCAGTACGAGTCACGGGTCGACTCTGCCGACAATCCTCACCGGACTGAAGGAGACGCGTCCTAGTGGCCCTCTTCCGCCAGTTTCGTGAGGCCGTCGCGCACGATCTGGTCGGCCTCCGCGGCGTCGCCCCAGCCCTCGGTCTTGACCCATTTGCCGGGTTCGAGGTCCTTGTAGTGCTCGAAGAAGTGCTCGATCTCCTTGCGGGTGTACTCCGGGATGTCGGTGACGTCCTGGATATAGTCCCAGCGCGGGTCGCCCGCGGGAACCGCGATGACCTTTGCGTCTGAGCCGCCGTCATCCGTCATATTGAACACGCCGACCGGGCGAACCGACAGGCCGACCCCTGGGAAAAGGGGAAACTCGATCAGGACCAGGACGTCGACCGGGTCGCCGTCGAGTCCCAGGGTGTTCTCGAAGAAGCCGTAGTCGGTCGGGTACACGAAGCTCGTGTAGAGAACCCGGTCCAGGTACACCCGCCCGGTCTCATGATCGACTTCGTACTTGTTGCGGCTCCCGCGAGGGATTTCGATTACTGCGTCGTATGCGGCCATGGCCTGGTCTCTCCCTTGTTCACAGTCTGTCGATAACGTTACTGGATGGAGTCCCCACGCCGCCCGAGGCTCACCCCGGCGATCGCCGATGTGCGCCGCCATGTACGCACCCTGCTCACCGAGGCCGGCCCGGCCCGCGGCGGCGGCCTGGTGCTGGTCGGCCTCAGCGGGGGAGCCGACTCGCTCGCCCTGGCCGCAGCCACCGCTTTCGAGGCGCCGCGCGCGGGCCTGCGCGCCGGGGCGGTCATCGTCGACCACGCCCTGCAGGCCGGCTCGGCCGGCGTCGCGGCGGCCGCGGCCGGGCAGGCGCGGGAACTCGGCCTCGACCCGGTTCTCGTTCTTCGGGTCACGGTCGACCACGGCACGGATGCCGGCGGTCCGGAGGCCTCCGCCCGCACCGCTCGGTACGCGGCCTTCGACCAGGCGCGGCGGGAGACCGGCGCGAGCCACATCCTCCTCGGGCACACACTCGACGATCAGGCCGAGACCGTGCTACTCGGCCTTGCCCGGGGATCGGGCCCCACAAGCCTGCAGGGAATGAAGCCGGTCGGCGGGCCGATTCTGCGGCCGCTGCTGGGCATCCGTCGCGCCCGGACCCGGCAATTCTGCGTGGATGCCGGCCTGCACCCCTGGCAGGACCCGCACAACGACGACCCCCGCTTCCAGCGGGTGCGGGTACGCCAGACCGTGCTGCCCGTACTCGAGCGGGAGCTGGGGCCCGGCGTGGCCGAAGCACTCGTGCGCACGGCCGGGCAGCTGCGCGAGGACTCGAGCGCGCTCGACGACATGGCCCGTGGTCTCAGCGAGCAGCTGAGCGAACCGCTCAGCGACTCTGCCGACGGCGCCGGAATCCGGCTGGACGCGAGCCGGCTCGAGACGAATCCGCCCGCGGTGCGCCAGCGGATCATCCGATTCTCGGTCGAACGGGAGTTCGGGGTGTCCCTGGAACGCGTGCACACGCTGGCCGTGCTGCGCCTGGTCACCGACTGGCACGGGCAGAAGCCGCTTGACCTGCCAGGCGTTAGGGTTATACGGCAGGACGGCTGGCTGATATTGACCGCGCCTGGACACGCCCCGAGTAAAGGACCCTCCCGCTCCCATGGAACCCCGCGACATTGAAGGCGACCTCACCGAGATTCTGATCGAGGAGGAGCAGATCCGCACCCGGCTCGCAGAGCTGTGCCGCCTGATTGAGGCGGACTATGCCGGCAGGGACCTGTTGCTGGTCGGCGTGCTCAAAGGAGCGGTCATGGTCATGGCCGATCTGGCGCGCGAACTCGTGCACCCGATCACGATGGACTGGATGGCGGTCAGCTCCTACGGGTCCGGCACGCAGTCCAGCGGCGTCGTGCGCATCCTGAAGGATCTCGACACCGACCTGCTCGGCCGCAACGTGCTCATCGTCGAGGACATCATCGACTCCGGTCTGACGCTCTCGTGGCTGCTGTCCAACCTGAAGTCTCGCGGCCCGGAATCCGTTGAAATCTGCGCCCTGCTGCGCAAGCCGGATGCCGCTCGCGTCGACATCGACGTGAAATACCTCGGTTTCGACATTCCGAACCAGTTTGTCGTGGGCTACGGTCTCGACTTCGACGAACGCTACCGCAACCTGCGCTCGGTGGGCGTTCTCGCCCCGCACATCTACAGTTGAGCCTGGTAGCGCTTTGGGCGAACACACGGTCTTCGTCCAGCGCGGTCACGGTAGCCTGTCACCACGATGAACGTCAAGAAGCTACTGCGCGGGCCGCTCCTCTACATTCTCCTGGCGATTGTTGCTGTGTGGGTAGGGTCGAGTCTCATTACCATGTCGGGATTCAAAGAGATTCCGACCCAACAGGGACTGGAGTTCCTGAAAGACGGGAAGGTTTCCGAGGCCACGATCGTCGACGGCGAGCAGCGCGTCGACCTCACCCTGACCAAGGCGGATAAAGACCTCGGTAGCGAGGTCCAGTTCTACTACGTCGCCCCGCGTGGCGAAGAGGTCATCACGGCCGTCACCACTGCCAATCCGGCCGACGGCTTCACCGACGAGGTGCCGAAGTCCAGCTGGATCCTGTCGCTGCTCGGCATCATGCTGCCCCTGCTCCTGATCGGCGCTTTCTTCTGGTTCATGCTCGCCGGCATGCAGGGTGGCGGCAACAAGGTGATGCAGTTTGGCAAGTCGAAGGCCAAGCTGGTATCCAAGGAGAGCCCCCAGGTGACGTTCGCGGATGTCGCGGGCGCCGACGAGGCCATCGAGGAGCTCGAGGAGATCAAAGATTTCCTCAAGGAGCCGGCGAAGTTCCAGGCCGTCGGGGCGCGCATCCCCAAGGGCGTTCTGCTCTACGGCCCTCCCGGAACCGGTAAGACCCTCCTCGCCCGGGCCGTGGCCGGCGAGGCCAACGTGCCGTTCTACGCGATCTCGGGCTCCGACTTCGTGGAAATGTTCGTCGGCGTCGGCGCGAGCCGCGTGCGCGACCTGTTCCAGCAGGCCAAGGAAAACGCCCCGGCCATCATCTTCATCGATGAGATCGACGCCGTTGGCCGTCACCGCGGCGCCGGCATGGGCGGCGGGCACGACGAGCGCGAGCAGACCCTCAACCAGCTGCTGGTCGAGATGGACGGCTTCGACGTCAAGGCGAACGTCATTCTCATCGCGGCCACCAACCGGCCCGACATCCTCGACCCGGCGCTGCTACGCCCCGGTCGCTTCGACCGTCAGATCGGCGTGGACGCGCCCGACATGCTCGGTCGCAAGCGCATCCTGGAGGTGCACTCCAAGGGCAAGCCGATGGCTCCCGGCGTCGACCTCGAGGTGCTGGCGCGCAAGACGCCCGGCTTCACCGGCGCCGATTTGGCCAACGTTCTCAACGAGGCCGCGCTGCTCACCGCGCGTTCCAACGCGCAGCTGATCGACAACCGCGCCCTCGACGAGGCAGTCGACCGCGTGATGGCCGGTCCGCAGCGCCGCAGCCGTGTCATGCGTGACAAAGAGAAGCTGATCACCGCGTACCACGAGGGCGGCCACGCGCTCGTGGCGACCGCAATGCGCAACACCGACCCGGTCACCAAGATCACGATCCTGCCCCGCGGCCGCGCCCTCGGCTACACGATGGTTATGCCGGTCGAAGACCGCTACTCCGTCACCCGCAACGAACTACTCGACCAGCTCGCCTACGCAATGGGCGGTCGGGTGGCCGAGGAGATCATCTTCCACGACCCGACCACCGGCGCCTCGAACGACATCGAGAAGGCCACCTCGACCGCGCGCAAGATGGTCACCGAGTTCGGCATGAGCTCGGCTGTCGGCCCGCTCAAGCTCGGGCAGGGTTCCGGTGAGGTTTTCCTCGGCCGCGACATGGGCCACCAGCGGGACTACTCCGAGCGGGTCGCCGAAAGCGTCGACGCCGAAGTGCGCCAGCTGCTTGAAGACGCGCACGACGAGGCTTACCAGGTGCTGATCACGAACCGGGCCATCCTCGATGAACTGGCCGCCGAGCTGCTCGAGCACGAGACGCTCGACCAGCACGCGCTGGCCGGGCTCTTCACGGGCGTCGTCAAGCTGCCCCCGCGGCCGCAGTGGCTGTCCAGTGACAAGCGTCCGGTCTCCGACCTGCCGCCCATCGCGATGCCGACCCCCAAGGCCCTCATCGAGAGCGGAGTCGCCGATGGCAGTACCGCTGGCGAGACCGCCGCGCGCACTCCGGCCCGCACGCCGGCCCGTACCCCTCGTCCTGCCACCGCGTAGGCCCCCGGGTGGCAGTGGACAGGGTTCGGATCGAAGCCGCGGTCGCCGAGATCCTCGCCGCAATCGGTGAAGATCCCGCCCGTCCGGGCCTCAGGGCGACCCCTCGCCGGGTGGCCGAATCCTACGGTGAGCTCTTTGCCGGGCTGGCGGTGGACCCGGTCGACCACCTGCGTGACGCGATCCCGGTGGGCCCGCACACGGGTGAACTGGTGCTCCTGCGCGACATCGCCTTCCGCTCCGTCTGCGAACATCACCTGCTGCCCTTCCTCGGCATCGCCCACCTTGCCTACGTGCCGAACGAACGGGTCGTGGGTCTGGGCAAGCTGCCGGCTGTCGTCGACACGATCGCCGCCCGGCCCCAGATGCAGGAACGCCTCACCGAGGAGATCGCCGAGGCGCTCCAAATCGGGCTCGCACCGCTCGGCGTACTGGTCGTGCTCGACGCCGTGCACGGTTGCGTGACCGCCCGCGGTTCGCGCCAGACCGCCAGCTCGACCGTCACGATGGCCAGCCGCGGGTCCCTCGCCGAACCCGTGAAGCGCGCCGAGATCATGGCCCTGATCGGCTCCGGCCGGTGACCCGGCCGCGCACCCTGATCATGGGGGTGCTCAACGTCACACCGGATTCCTTCAGCGACGGCGGCCGGTGGGCATCGACGGATGCCGCGATCATCCACGCCCTCGACCTGCAGTCCCAGGGAGCCGACCTGATCGACGTGGGCGGCGAGTCCACGCGCCCCGGCGCCGGCCGGGTCGCGCCCGCCGAGGAGCAGTCCCGGGTGATCCCGGTGATCAGCGAACTCGCCCGGCAGGGGCTTTCGATCAGTGTCGACACCCTCAATTCGAGCACCGCGGCCGCCGCGGCCGCCGCCGGGGCGCAGATCATCAACGACGTCTCCGGCGGCCTGGCGGACCCGCAGATGGCATCCATCGCCGCACGCAGTGGGCTGACCTACGTCGCCATGCACTGGCGGGCGCACGCCCCGAAGATGGACGACCTCGCTGTCTATGGCGACGTCGTCGCCGAGGTGCGGGCCGAGCTGGTTTCGCGGGTCGACATGCTCACCGCGGCTGGCCTGCCGCCGGAGAAGATCGTGCTCGACCCGGGGCTCGGCTTCTCGAAGCTGCCCGATCACAACTGGCGTTTGCTGGCCCACCTGGACGCCTTCGCCGACCTGGGGTTCCCGGTCATGGTCGGTGCCTCTCGCAAGCGGTTCCTCGCCGGGGTGCTCCCGGCCGACGCGGGCGTGCTGGAACGCGATCTGCCGACCGCCGTGGTCAGCGTGCTGGCCGCGCAGGCCGGCGCCTGGGCGGTGCGCGTGCACGACGTCGCGGCGACGCGAACGGCGCTGAATGTGCTGGCACTGGCGGATTCCGCCAGAATGGGACCATGAGAAGCGACTCCATCACGCTCACCGGCCTGCGGGTCAACGCGCACCACGGCGTCTACGACTTCGAGCGGGAAAACGGACAGGACTTCGTCATCGACGTAACGGTTTGGCTCGACCTGCGGCGTGCCGCCGCGAGCGACGATGTGACGCAGACCATCCACTACGGCGAGCTCGCCGTGGAAGTGACGGATGCTGCCCGGCACAACCCGGTCGACCTGATCGAAACCGTCGCCGAGCGCATCGCCGTTGCGGTGCTGGCGCACGACGCCGCCGACACGGTGCAGGTGACGGTGCACAAACCACAGGCACCGATCTCCGTACCGTTCACGGATGTCGCGGTGCAGATCGTGCGGACGCGCGCATGACCGACGCGACCCCGGCGCTGCTCGCCCTGGGCAGCAATCTCGGCGACCGCATGGCCACCCTCACCGCGGCGATCGACGCGCTGGAGCAGGTGCCCGGGCTCGAGCTGACCGGCGTCTCCCCGGTCTACGAGTCCGCCGCGGTGAAGGTCGGCGGCGTCGACGACGAGGCACCGCGCTATCTGAACCTGGTGGTCGGCATCCGTTACACCGGGCACCCGCACACCCTGCTCGACGCGGTGAACGCCATCGAGAACGACCACGGTCGGGTGCGGGTCGAACGCTGGGGCGACCGCACCCTCGACATCGATATCATCGTCTTCGGAACGGCCTCGCTGCACGACGAGCGCCTGACCATCCCGCACCAGCGGGCCGCCGAGCGCGACTTCGTGCTGGCCCCGTGGTTGGACCTCGACCCGGCCGCAGTGCTGCCGGGCCGCGGCCCGGTGCGCGCGCTGCTCGGCGCGATCAACACCACCGTGCAGCGGTACCCCGCACTGCCGTCCGCGGGCGGCAACCGGTGAAACGTACGCAGCCGTCGGCGCTGATCGCCCTGGGTCTGGCCGGCCTGGTCGTCGTGTTCCTGCTCGAGCTGGCCGCCGCGGCCGGCGGCTCGGCGATGTTCCTGCCCCCGGCCACCCTGCCGATCGCGTTGATCGCGATCGGGATCGGCGTCCTGGCGCTGGCCTGGCCGATCCGTCAGGCCATTCGCGGCACGGTGCGGAAACACGTCAACCCGTTCCTGGCCATCCGGGTGGCGCTGCTGGCGAAGGCGTCGGCGCTGAGCGGGGCGCTGCTTCTCGGCGGCGGACTGGGAATCGTGCTCTACATCCTGACCCGCTCGGTCGTGCCGGCGGTAACATCGTTATGGCCTGCAATCGGGACGGCGGTAGGCGCCGGGATCCTTCTGACCCTGGGGCTCGTGGCCGAGCACTTCTGCACGCTTCCCCCCGATGACGACGATCAAGAGCAGGGAGAAGTGCGTGCCTGACGCGGCTGTAGGACTGGACCTCCCCGACGTGGAGGAGTGGAAGCGCGTCTCCCCGCGTTATGTGGTGGTGGAGACGGTCGGCACGATCGTCTTCGGACTGGTGCTCACGGCCATGGCCGCGGCGGTGTGGCTGCTTCTCGACGTGCAGTGGGCGCTCTACGTGATCGGCGCGATCGTGTTGATCACCGGGGCCAGTGTCGCCTTCGAACCGCGCCGGGTGCGGGCCATCGGCTATCAACTGCGACGCGACGACCTGCTCTTCCGCCGGGGCATCATGTTCACCCGGTTCGTGTCCGTCCCTTACGGGCGGATGCAGCTGGTCGATATCACGCGCGGCCCGATCGCGCGCTGGCTGGGTCTGGCCGACCTCAAATTCGTGACCGCGGCGGCCTCGTCGGGGGTGCTCATCCCGGGGCTCGCCGAGGCCGACGCGGAGAGCCTGCGCGACCGGCTCGTGGAGTTGGCCGAGAGTCGCCGGGCCGGGCTGTGACCACGCTCGCCGACGGGGAATGGCACCGGCTGCATCCGGCCAGCCCACTGCTGCGCGGCGGCATCTTCATCGTCGCCGTGCTCGGCTTCATCATCGCCAACCTCCGCGAGCGGCTGATCGACGTCTTCTTCGGGGTGCCGAGATACGGCGGCGACCCGATCGACGCGATCCTCGAGCGCGGCGTCGTCGGCTGGGCGCTGCTCGCGGTCGCGGTCGTGCTTGTGCTGATCCTGGCGGTCTTCTACCTGTCCTGGCGCATGCACACCTTCCGGGTCACCGGGGAGGTCGTCGAGGTGCGTAGCGGAATGCTCTTCCGCAGCAACCGCCGGGCCCGCCTCGACCGCATCCAGGGTGTCAACATCGTGCGCCCGTTCATCCCTCGCCTGATCGGCGCCGCGAAGCTCGAAGTCAGCGTGGCCGGTCAGGACGCCAATGTGCAACTGGCCTACCTGGGTTCGACCCTGGCCGACCAGCTGCGACGGGACATCCTTCGCCTCGCGTCCGGACTGCGGCAGCAGGCCGTTCCCGCCCCGGATGCCGCGCTGGCCCAGACCTCCCGTCTCGGTCACGCTCCCGCGTCACCCCTCTCTCCCGCGACCGCCGCCGCCGACCGGGCCCGGGATCTCTTCGCGCCCGAGCTGGACCCCGACGCCGCCCCGCCGGAATCGGTGGTGCGGATTCCGCCCGGGCGGCTGATCGGATCCGTCGTGTTCAGCGGCTTCACGGTTTTCGTCGTGCTCGCCGGAATCGCCCTGATCGTCGGCGTGACCGCCGGCGGCAGCGACTGGCTGCTCGTAGCCTTCATCCCCACCCTGATCGCCAGCGTCAGCTTCTATTTCACCAGGGTCATCAAGTCGCTGCGCTACAGCATCGCCGGCACCCCCGACGGCGTGCGGGTCGGCTTCGGGCTGCTCACTACTAGCAACGAGACCCTGCCGCCGGGCCGGGTCCACGCGATCGGCGTCTCGCAGCCGTTGCTCTGGCGCCCGTTCGGCTGGTGGCAGGTGCGCATCAACACGGCCGGCCACTCCAGCACCCAGGGTGCCGCCGGCGAGGCCAACACCACAACCCTCCCGGTGGGCACGCTCGCCGACGTCGCCCGGGTGCTCGAATTGATCCTGCCCGGGTTCGACTCGGCGGAGCAGCAGGCCCTGATCGAACGGGGCCTCCGCTCGAAGGGCGGCGACGACGGCTTCACGAACGCGCCGCGCCGGGCGGCCTGGCTGCATCCGTTCTCGTGGCGCCGCACCGGCTACACCGTCGTGGGCGGCATCGCTCTGCTCCGGCGCGGCGTGATCTCGCGGGAGCTGGTGCTGGTGCCGCTGGCCCGGTTGCAGAGCGTCGCCATCTCGCAGGGCCCCGTGACTCGGATGCTGCGCCTCGCCTCCGCCCGGCTGCACACCGTCGCCGGGCCGGTCTCCGCCTACCTCGGGGTGGTGGCCGCCGCAGAGGCCCTGGTTTTCTTCGACCGGATCGCCTCCGGGGCCATCTCGTCGGCCCAGTCCGACACCAGCCACCACTGGAACCAGCCGATCCAGGACCAGCCGACCGCGGCCCAACCCACCTGGAAGCAACCGAACGGAGTCATCGAATGACGCCGCGTCCCGGACGCCTCGGAATCGGCATCATCGGTGCCGGCCGGGTCGGCCCCATCCTCGGCGCCGCCCTCGCCGGCGCGGGCCACGCGATCGTCGGGATCTCCGCCATCTCGCAGTCCAGCCGTGACCGGGCCGAGGCGATTCTTCCGGGCGCGCCCATCCTCACCGTTCCCGAGATCGTCGAGCGCAGCGAACTGGTCATCATCGCCGTGCCCGACGCCCAGCTCGAGAGCCTCGTCAGCGGGCTCGCGGCCGCCGGAACCTGGCAGGCCGGCCAGCTTGTGTTGCACACCTCGGCCCGGTATGGCACCTCGGTGCTGGCCCCGGCGCTGGCCGGTGGCGCAATCCCGCTGGCCATCCACCCGGCCATGAGCTTCACCGGCACCAGCATCGACCTGGCCCGCCTCGCCGACAGCTACTTCGCGGTGACGGCGCCCACGCCAGTGCTGCCGATCGGGCAGGCGCTGGTCGTGGAGATGGGCGGCGAGCCCGTGATCGTCGCGGAGGCCGACCGGGCTGCCTATGCCGAGGCCGTTGACACCGCCACGGCGTTCTCCACCTCGATCGTGGAGCAGGCCACCGGGCTGCTGGCCGGCATCGGCATCGAGCACCCCGGAGCGGTGATCGCGCCGCTGATGCGGTCCGCCATGGAGAACGCGCTGGCCCGAACCAGCCCCGACCGTCTCGACCTCTCCCAGCTCGACGCGCTGGACGCGCTCGACACCCGCGACCAGGACGGTTTCGACGAATGACACAACCGCAACACACCGGAGGACGAGTGAACGTGCTCACCAAACCAGCAGTCATCGGCAGCATCGAGGAACTGCGGAGCCGCCTGACCGACGCGCAGAGCCGCATCGAGAGCGCGCGCGCCGGGCGCGGCGAGGCCGGGCTCGGGCGACCACGCATCGTGCTGGTCCCGACCATGGGGGCCCTGCACGCCGGGCACCTGACCCTGGTTCGCCGGGCCCGCAGCCTCGGCGACATCGTCGTGGTGTCGATCTTCGTCAACCCGCTGCAATTCGGGGTCGGGGAAGATCTCGGCAGCTACCCGCGCATGCTCGAGGCCGATGTCGCGGCTCTGGCCGCGGAGGGCGTGCCGTTCGTATTCGCGCCAACCAGCCAGCTGATGTACCCGGACGGCGCCGCTTCCACCCGGGTTGTCGCCGGCGCGGTCGGCAGCCTCTTCGAGGGCGCTGCGCGCCCCGGGCATTTCGACGGCATGCTGACGGTGGTTGCGAAGCTGTTCAACATCGTCGGCCCCGACGTGGCCGTGTTCGGCCAGAAAGACGCGCAGCAGGTCTTCCTGGTCGAACGGATGCTGGCCGACCTCAACTTCCGCACCCGCATCGAGGTCGTCCCGATCGTGCGCGAAGACGGCGGCCTCGCCCTCTCCAGCCGCAACCGCGCGCTCGAACCGGCGCAGCGCGCCGCCGCCCGGGCGCTGTCCGCGGGGCTCGAGGCCGCAGCATCCGTCGCCGCCCAGGGGGTCGGCGCCGCACTGCAGGCCGCCCACGCGCGGATCGACGTGCAGCCGCTGGTTAAACTGGACTATCTCGTTGTCGTCGACCCGCGGACCTTCCTTCCGGTCGGGGGCGAGCATCACGGCCCGGCCCGCATGCTGGTCGCCGCGCTGGTCGGCCACACCCGGCTGATCGACAACGTGGCCCTGGACCTTCCCTAGGCCGCACCACCCGCACGACCGTCACCAGCCAGACCCTCACCAGCCCGACCTTTCATCAACACGTCGTCACATCAATGAGCACGCGCGGGAGCGACGGGCATCGCCCGGCCGCCACCTGCCACGGAGAACCGCATGAGCGAGCAGAACCCAGCACCGACCGAGGCCGAAATCGTGGCCGCCGCAGCGGCGGAGGCCGAGACCAACGAGCAGAAGGTCGTGCGCCTGGCCAAGCGTGACCGGTTGAACGCCGCCGCGACCAGTCCCGCCGGCGGCGCCTACCCGGTGTCCGTGCCCGTCACCGACACGATCCCCGCCGTGCGTGCGCAGTTCGGCGACCTCGAAGCGGATGCCGTCACCGGCGTCATCGTCGGCCTCGCCGGCCGCGTCGTGCACCTGCGCAATACCGGCAAGCTCTGTTTCGCGAGCCTGCAGTCCGGGGACGGCAGCCGCATCCAGGCCATGATCTCCCTGGGGGCGGTGGGGGAGGAATCCCTCGCCGATTGGAAAGACCTCGTCGACCTCGGCGACCACCTCTTCGTCTCCGGCGAGGTCATCTCCTCCCGCCGCGGCGAGCTCTCCGTCATGGCGTCGGAGTGGCAGGTCGCCGCCAAGGCGCTGCTGCCGCTGCCGAACCTGCACACCGCGCTCAGCGAGGAGACCCGCGTGCGCAGTCGGTACCTCGACTTGATCATTCGCGAGCAGGCCCGCCGCAGCGTGATCCAGCGCTCGCAGACCGTCGCTAGCCTGCGCCGCACCTTCACGGAGCTGGGCTTCATCGAGATTGAGACGCCGATGCTGCAGGTCATGCACGGTGGCGCATCCGCTCGCCCGTTCACGACCCACAGCAATGCGTTCGACACCGACCTCTTCCTGCGGATCGCGCCGGAGCTGTTCCTCAAGCGCGCCGTGGTCGGCGGCATCGACCGGGTCTACGAGATCAACCGCAACTTCCGCAACGAGGGCGCCGACTCCACCCACTCGCCGGAGTTCGCGATGCTGGAGGCCTACGAGGCTTACGGCGACTACAACTCGATCGCCGACCTCACCCAGAAACTGATTCAGGATGCCGCGTTCGCCATCGCCGGCTCGCACGTGGTGACCTGGGCCGACGGCACCGAATTCGACCTGGGCGGCGACTGGGACCGCATCGGCATGTACGACAGCCTGTCCGCGGCCGTGGGCTACGTGATCTCGCCGGCCACCCCGCTCGCCGACTTGAAGGTGCTCGCCGACACGGAGGGGCTCGATATCGACCACCCCATCCACGGCAAGTACGTCGAGGAGCTGTGGGAGCACTTCGTGAAGGGCGGCCTGACCCGCCCCACGTTCGTGCTGGACTTCCCGATCGACACCAGCCCGCTCGTGCGCGGCCACCGCGGTGTGGCCGGGGTGGTCGAGAAGTGGGACCTGTACGTGCGCGGCTTCGAGCTGGCCACCGGCTACTCCGAGCTCGTCGACCCGGTCGTGCAGCGTGAGCGCTTCGTCGAACAGGCGCGCCTCGCCGCCGGCGGCGACCCCGAGGCCATGCGCCTCGACGAGGAATTCCTGCGGGCCCTCGAGCACGGGATGCCGCCGACCGGCGGCATGGGCATGGGCATCGACCGTTTGCTGATGGCGCTGTCCGGGCTGGGAATCCGGGAGACCATCCTGTTCCCACTGGTGAAATGATCATCCGATGAGGTCGAATCCGCCTCGCGAGCCTGTGCCCGGCGAGCCTGTGCCCGGCCAACCGATCCCGCGCGTCCGTCGTCGTCCGTCCCTGCTCGAAATCTCGATCTGGGTCGGCGTCGGGGGAACCGGGATCTACGCAATCGGAACCGGTATCGCAGGGCTGCTGAACACGTAAACGCCGCGCGCCCGCCCGCCGTTTTCCCGTATCGTTGGAGACATCATGGATAACTTCTGGGTCAGCGCTTTCTGGGCGCTCCTGCCCACCGTCGCCGTCGGGCTGATCTTTTGGATCGTGATGCGTTCCATCGTGCGGGCGGACCGCACGGAGCGTAAGGTCTACGCCCGGATCGAGGCGGAAGAGCGCGCCAAGCTCGGGCTCGATAAACCGGTTACGTAGCACCGAATGTTCGGCATCGACATCTCGACCATCATCCTCGTGATCGCCCTGGTGGTCGATTTCTCCATTCGCGTGGTGGCAATCGTCGTCGTTCCTCGCAACCGTCGGCCGACATCGGGCATGGCGTGGCTGCTAACGATCTTCTTCCTGCCCTTCATCGGCGCCTTACTCTTCCTGCTCATCGGCTACCGAACCCTGCCGAAAAAGCGACTGGAAATGCAGGAGGAGATCAACCAGTTCATCCTCGACAGCACCGAGGGAATCGATCAGGTGCGTCGCGATCATCCGTGGCCGCTCTGGCTCGACTCGGTCGTCGAACTCAACCGCAATCTGGGGGCGATGCCGCTGGTCGGCGGCAACGAGGCCCGCCTGCTCGGCGACTATGAGGGCACGTTCGCCGAGATGGTCACGGACATCGATCGGGCCCTCAATTTCGTGCACGTCGAGTTCTACATTCTTTCCCTGGATCCGACCACGGCACCATTCTTCGACGCCCTCGAAAACGCCGTCAAGCGCGGCGTGACCGTGCGCGTGTTGATGGATCATATCCAGTCGATGCGCAAGCTCGGCTACCGCGAGACGCTGCGCCGGCTCACCGACTCCGGCGTGAAGTGGGAGCTCCTGCTGCCGCTGCAGCCGCTCAAGGGAAAGTGGCAACGGCCGGATCTGCGCAACCACCGTAAGGTGCTGATCATCGACGGCACGGTCGGTTACATGGGGTCGCAGAACGTCATCGACCGCACGTACAACATGCCGGGGAACATCCGTCGCGGCCTGAAGTGGAAAGACCTGATGACGCGGGTCGAGGGACCGATCGTGTCGGGTCTCAACGCGATTTTCATCACCGACTGGTACAGCGAGACCAACGACCTTCTGACCCGGGACATCCAGCCGGTGTCAACCGAGGTTGTGCCGCACTCCCTGGACTGCCAGGTCGTGCCCAGCGGACCCGGCTTCGAGGGCGAGAACAACCTGCGTCTGTTCCTCGCTCTGCTCTACTATGCACAGGAGCGCATCATCATCACGAGCCCGTACTTCGTGCCAGACGAGTCGATCATGTACGCCATCACGACGGCCACTCAGCGCGGGCTGCGGGTGGAGCTGTTCGTTTCCGAGGTCGGCGACCAGGCCCTCGTCTACCACGCGCAGCGCTCCTACTATGAGGAGCTGCTTCGGGCGGGCGTGAAGATCTACCTGTACAAGGCTCCCTACGTGCTGCACGCCAAGCATTTCACGATCGACGACGAGGTGGCCGTGATCGGGTCGAGCAACATGGACATGCGCTCGTTCAGCCTCAACTTCGAGGTATCGATGATGGTGCGCGGACGCTCCTTCGTGCAGCAGTTGCGGGCGGTGGAAGACGGCTACCGGGAGGACAGCCGTGAACTCACCCTGGCGGAATGGATGAAGCAGCCGCTGCGCTCCACGGTGCTCGACAATCTCGCCCGGCTGACCTCCGCGGTGCAGTAGCGGCGTCCGGCTCGGCTCCGAGCCCCGGCACCTCGCCTCACCCAATTCGGCGGTGGTCGAGGGGGCACTCCCTCGACGATGCGCGACGTGCCCAACAGGCGTTCACGAGCCGGAGACCGCACGACCAGGAGCTCGGTTCGGTGGTGAACCAATTCGACGGAGATTTTGGGAAAGAGGGAAGTTTTTCAAGCTAACCTAACCGCTTTTGCCAAAATCTCCGTCGAATTCGTTCGGGGGCGCGGGTGAAACGTGTTTTTGGCCGGTGCCCGTGCAGAGGCGTGTGTGCATAGTACGCTTCCGCTCATTCTCGCCACGTTCATGTTCTTGCTCACGGTGCTGCGGAGCATCCGTTCTGACGGCGTGATCGCTCTGGTTTTCTTCCTGGCTCACCTGGCGATGCAGATCCGGGTCGAGGTGATCGCACAAATCTTTCTCCCGCACAGGGGTTTTATGCCGGTCGACTTGGCTGGTTCCGAACCCGGGGCGCGCGGTTCGAAAGCGCCGTCTCCGGGTTCCTGCTGGACATCGTCGCCACGGCCGCCTGTGCGGCCGTCGTCGGACTCGCTGAAACTCGAGCAGAGGCACAACTCCACGCCCGATCTCAATACCTGCGTGCACTCACTGAGACCGAGTGCGTGGAGCCGGTCGCAGGTGTCCTCAGCCGGTGGCTGGGTGCAGGCTCGACGCAGCGACCCGCGCCACCCGGGGAAGGGGTGCGTTCTCCCCGGATACGATGCTGCGAATGACGGCGATCGGCAGTTTGGGCTCCCGGTTCGCGTCGGTCAGGCCGTTGGTCTCCTGCATTGTGTCCGTCAGCTGGGTGTAACAAAAGCCCGAGAGGATCGGGTTGTCCCGAAGGCTTCCCACGAGACCTGATACACGATTTTCGAAGTCCTCATGGCTTGTCGCTGTCGTGTAGCCCCACGAGTCATCGGCAGCATCGGGCGCGAAGCTGACCCCGCCGAATTCAGTGACCATGATCGACTGGCCATCGACTTCGCGGGGGATGAGCTGCAGGCGACGCCCTGCCGGACCCATACCCGCAACGAGGGATCGGATGGCGTCGATGTCCTTGTAATTGGCGTCGAGCTGCTCGGCCGTGCCCGCATAGTCGTGGATTGTGAGGATGTCAGATATGGCGTGTTCCCAGCCGTCATTGGAGATGACGGGGCGGCTCGGATCGAGCGCGCGAGTCAGGTGGTAGAGCGACTGGGCGAAGCTCAACTGGGCGTCGTCGTGTGCGATCTGTTGAACACCCCAACTCTCGTTGAGGGGAACCCAGGTGACGATTGACGGATGCGATCGGTCGCGGCGCACTACTTCGGTCCATTCGCGGGTGACTCGCGATACTGCCTCCGAAGAGAACTCGTAGGTGCTGCCCATTTCACCCCAAATGAGCAAGCCGAGCCGGTCCGCCCAATAGAGGAATCGAGGGTCCTCGACCTTTTCATGGATTCTCGCGGCGTTGAACCCGAGGGCCTTGATGAGTTCCACTTCGGCTCGCAGAGCTTCGGCCGAGGGCGCAGCGAGGTGCGACTGCGGCCAGTAGCCCTGCTCCAGCACCGATCGTACGAAGTACGGTCGGTCATTGAGCAGGAACCTGCCGCCCGCGACACCGACGCTGCGAAGCCCGAAATAGGAGAAGGACTCGTCGAGAATGCTTCCGTCGTCAGCAATGATCGAGACATGCGCGTCAATCAGTCGTGGGTTTTCCGGTGACCAGAGGAGAGCTTCACAGGCCTGACCGTTCGCCTGCCGAGAAATCTGAATGGTTGCCTGTGATCGCGGCTCAACGGCCAAGAAAGACTGCCGGGCGAGAATTTCGCCCGCGATGGACAGTTCCACCTGAACAGTAACGCTCGGCGCCGGTCGCCGCGTCAGCTCCACCTCGATCGCGACGTCCCCAGCCGGCACGTTTGGAATCCAACGCAGTGCCGTGATGCGCTGATCCGGCACAGACTCGAGCCAGACCGGTTGCCAAATCCCCGTAGTGCGGTGGTACCAAATGACGTGCGCATCCTCAAGCCAATCCTGTTTGCCCCGCGGCTGAGCTACGTCGTGGGGGTCATCCTCGGCACGAACCACGAGCACGCAGTCCTCTTGGGGCGACAGAGCTTCGGTGATGTCAAAGGAGAATGGCGTCTGGCCGCCCTCGTGAGACCCGATGAACTGGCCATCGATCCACACAGATGCGCGGTAGTCGACCGCCCCAAAATGCAACACCACTCGGTCACGCCCGCGGGACAGTCCGCTCGCGGCCACGTCTTCGGGGCTGATGATGCGGGAATACCAGACAACGGGATGGAAGCCCGGCTCGGCGATTCCTGACATCTCCGACTCAGGCGGAAACGGAACAGTGATGACCCGGCCAAGGTGTGCAGGGTTTGCGAACCACTTCTCGCTTCTGCCGATGTCGTGATCGTCGTGTTCGAATGCCCACTCGCCGGCGAGATCGTGCCAATTCGGGCGGACAAGTTGCGGGCGGGGATACACGCCACCCTGGGCACTGGCAGAAATCGGGAGAGAACGCGACATACCGCAATCATGCCGCCAAATTACAGCGCTGTAAAGTCTGAGTGTCGGTCGAGGCGTCAAGGAGCAAATGGAGCGCTCTCGCGCACCTCGAGTGAATGCCCCACGATCCTGTGGCGGCCAACCCCCCGGTATCCAGCGATTCGTTCCTCGAGGAGATCGAAAGCAGCCGCGGCGATAGCGGTCTTCCTCGGCGCCACGGAGGTGAGTGTCGGGGACGTGTACGCGGCCAGGAAGGTGTTGTCCCAACCGACCACGGCCACATCTGCGGGTACCGATCGCCCGGAATCATGGAGGGCTTTCAATGCTCCGATCGCAAACCGGTCGTCGCGGCTGACCACGCCGTCAAAACACACCCCGCGCTCAATCGCCTCGGCAACCGAACGAAGGCCTGCTTCAGCCGTGAATTCCAAGGCCGTGAATACCAGCTCAGGATCCAGCTGGACCCCGGCCTCCAGGAGACCCTGTTGGTAGCCGAGAAGGCGCTGATTCGTCGAACCAGTGATGTCCGCCGCTATGACACCGAGAAAAGCGATGCGTCGACATCCTCTCGCTAAGAGGTGCCGCGTGGCATCGAGAGCGGCCGAGATGTTGTCGATCATCACGTGGTCTGTCATGACAGGCATGGCCGCCTCGCCGAGCAAGACCAGCGGAGTGCCAGGATCGAGCTTCGCAATGTCGAGCGATTCCATGCGGACGGGGTGAAAGATCACGCCGTCGACCAGCCCAGCCTCCCGATCGCTGAGTACCGCCCGTTCCGCGACGGGATCGCTCAAGGTCTGCTCGATGATGACTCGGTATCCTCGTCGAGTTGCTTCTTCGGCAATGTGACGGGAGAGTTCCGAAAAGTACGGGTGGTCGATTTCGGGGATTGCCAGGGCGATCATTCCGGTTCTTCCGGTAGCCAGACGCCGCGCCGTAAGGTTGGGTCGGTAGCCGAGCTGGTCAATTGCCGCTTGCACCTTCTCGCGGAGCGCCGGGGCCACGTGAGGATAGTTGTGAACGACGTTTGAGACGGTCTTCATGGATACGCCCGCGAGCTCCGCGACGTCTATTAGTCGAACCCTTGCCATGTTTGTCCCGTCCCGTCCGGTCCATCCTAAGGCGACTGTGGCCAGGCGCTGGAAACGGTGTTTGTCGCGGATCCTCGCAGACTAGACAAACATCTTTCTAGCGCTGTACATTGACGGAAGGCGCTCGTCTGCCGCTCCGATTGGTGCGGGGAATGGGCGGCCCGCTTCGCGCATGAGTCGCGGAGCGATGTTTTCGATGAGGAGGACGAACGATCATGAAGCAGAAAGACTTCCTGGGGCGGCGAGTGATTGGGGCCACAGCTCTCGGTGCCGCACTCATGCTGGTACTGGCCGGATGCTCTGCGGGCGGAACCGGGCAGGCGGCGAGTGAGCCCTTCACCGGTGAATACACCGGACCTGAAGTGGAGCTGTCCTACTGGAACGGCTTCACCGGCGGGGACGGTCCGTTCATGGAGAAGATGGTGTCCGACTTCAATGCTGAGCATGACAACATCACGGTTGTCTCGAACACGATGCAGTGGACCGACTTCTACCAGAGACTGCCCGCAGCGGTGACCGCCGGCGAGGGTCCCGACGTCGGCGTGATGCACCTGGACCAGCTCGCGTCGAATGCCGCGCGAAACGTCATAGTACCGATCGACGATCTCGCTGAGGACTTGGGTCTCACGTCAGATGACTTCAGCGACGAAGTCTGGAATGCCGGCGTCTATAAGGACGCCCGATACGGCATTCCGCTCGATGTGCATTCACTGGCCATGTACTACAACACCGAACATTTCGCCGCCGCTGGGATCGAAGGGGCCCCGACCGACGCGGCTTCCTTCCAGGAGGCGCTCGACAAGCTCAAAGCAGCTGGGTACGAAACTCCATTCTGGATGCCGACGCGGTGGCCGAGCCACCTCATGAACCTCTCCGTGCTGTGGCAGAACGACGGTGAACCATATGGTGACGACGGGGCAACGTTTGATTCAGCAGCCGGGGTAGAGGCACTTGAGTGGCAGCGCTCCATCGTGGACGACGGTTACAGCCCGAGTGACGTCGCCATCGACTCTCAGTACGTCGCCTTCAAGAATGGTGAGACCTCGATCACATGGGACGGCATCTGGCAGATCAACGATCTCGCCGAGTCCGGTCTGCCTTACGCGGTCGCCCCGGTCCCCACAATTGGTGACACGGATGCCGTATGGGCCAACTCCCATAACTTCTTCCTTCCCCGCCAGGCAAACGCGGACCAGAACAAGGTCAACGCATCGAAGGTGTTCATCGCCTGGATGAGCGAGCAGTCCGCCGAGTGGGCGAGCTCGGGCATGATCCCCGCTCGCCAGTCGGTGCGTGATGCGGGTGCCCTCGACGGCCTGCCGCAGGAAGCAATCGCGGCAACGATCGATTCGATGCGTTTCTTGCCGCCCATTCCCGGGATCGGTGGGGTTCAGGCCGAGACCCTCGAAATCGCAGTCGCCGACGGGGTTCAGGGAACGACGACGCCGAGTGACGCGCTCAAAAAAGCCGCCGGCACGGCGACGAAACTCATGGCCGACAACAAAGCCTCGTTCGGGGACTGACCAGTGTCGACGAAGGTCGGTGAGCGCGCCCTCCCCATGGGGAAGGGGGGGGGCCGCCCCTCGGCCTCCGACCCGGAGTCGCAGAAAAATCGTGGAGTGCGAGCGGGCACTCGGCGGCAGGGGATAGCCACCCCCTGGCTATTCCTTGCCCCCTACCTGCTTCTGTTTGGCAGCTTCGTCGTCCTCCCGGCAGTTTTAGGGGTGTGGATCAGTCTTCATTCCTGGGACTACACGTTGCCGAACAAACCCTTTGTCGGCCTCGACAACTACGTCGCCTTGTTCTCACCCGGATCGACGGTTTTTGGCCCGTTCTGGGGGTCCATGCGGGCCACCGGCATCTTCACGGTACTCAGCGTGCCATTGCTCCTGATCGTCCCGCTCGCCGTTGCCTTACTCATGAGCAGGAAGTTTCCCGGACGGGACTTTCTCCGAGCAATCTACTTCGCCCCCTACGTACTCGGCGTCGCCGTCATCTCGGTGCTGTGGCGATACCTGCTCGACAACAACATCGGGCTGGTGAACCACTATCTGGGACTCCTAGGACTTCCGGATGACACCGCTTGGACAACAACGACGCCCGCGGCCTGGGTCGCGCTCGTGGGAGTGACCGTCTGGTGGACGCTCGGATTCAACGCCGTCATTTACCTTGCCGGCCTTCAGGACATCCCGATCGAACTCTACGAAGCCGCACGTGTTGATGGGGCCGGACCGTGGATGCAGTTCCTGCACGTGACGATCCCCGGGCTCAAGCCCATCCTCTCGTTCATCACGATCATCACCCTTCTTGCATCCGCCAACATGTTTGGCCAGTCCTATCTCATGACTCAGGGCGGCCCCGGACGTGAAACGCGCACGGCCATATATCAGATCGCCGACGCGGGTCTGCGCAACTTTCAGATGGGCAGCGCCGCAGCGATGAGTTATGTACTGACCGTATTCCTCATGGCGATCAGTGCTTTTGTCTTCTACATCTTTCGCGAGAAACAGCCCAAGAAGCTCAAGAAGGAGGTGCGCTCGTGAACGCTCTCACGACCAGGATCAGTGCAGGTTCCCGTGCACGCAGTGCACGTCGACGGAGTGGCACAATCACTCGGGTCGTCGTTCTCGGCGCGATCGCAATCGCGTTCATCAGCCCGATCATCTTCATGATCGTGACCAGCTTCAAGACCCGGGCTGACGCAACGGCTATTCCACCGGCGTGGATTCCCAATCCAATTTCCGTACAAGCTTTCGCGTCTATCCTCGCTCCCGGGACTGCGACTCCGGTGCTGCAATGGTTCGCAAACAGCATGGTCGCAGCCGCCCTCAATGCCACGCTCGTCGTCGTCACGGCGTCATTGGCGGCGTATCCGCTCGCACGAATGCAGTTTCGCGGCAAGAATTTCGTCTTCGTCATCATCGTCGCGACATTGCTGGTGCCGCCGGTAATCCTGGTGATTCCCAACTACCTCATCGTGAGCGAACTGGGGTGGCTCAACTCGCTCGTCGCGATCATCATTCCCACGGCGGCGTCCGCATTCGGAGTGTTCTTCATGCGACAGTTCTTCGTCGGCCTGCCGATCGAGTTAGAGGAGGCCGCCCGGCTCGATGGGGCGAACCGATTCGTCATCTTCATGCAAGTGGTTCTGCCGCTCGCCAAACCCGCACTTGCAACACTCGCGCTGCTCGCCTTCCTCGGCAACTGGAACGACTTCCTCTGGCCCGTCTACGTCTTGTTCAGCCCGGAGATACAAACACTGCCAGCTGGACTGTCCACGCTTCAGTCCGCAAATGCGGTGCGCTACGACCTTTTGATGGCCGGCGCGGTTGTCGCGAGCGTGCCCGTGCTGGCGCTGTTCATCTTCCTTCAGCGCTTTATCATCGAGGGCGTTTCTCGCTCCGGAGTGAAGGGATAGCACGTGTTGACCTCTGCTCGCCGCGCAGCGGTAGCGTGTGTGGCTGGAGCCATCATGACCGCCTTCGCGGTGAGTGGCTGCACGGCGGCTCCGGAGCACTCGGCACCTCCGGCGTCTGCCGCAGCAGGCGCTGCGGTACTCAACACGAATTTCGCAGACCCCGACGTGGTGGAGGTCGACGGCACTTATTTCGCGTATGCCACCAACGACAACAACCGCAACGTGCAGGTCGCCTCCTCCACCGATCTCCTCGATTGGGAGGTGTTACCGGACGCGTTGCCGGATCTCCCAAGCTGGATTATTCCGGGAAAGACCTGGGCGCCTGAGGTGACGAGACTCGCCGATGATTCATTCGTCATGTACTTCACGGCGACGAATTTTGCGCCAACGCTGCAGTGCATTGGTGTAGCCACTGCCAGCGACCCGGCCGGACCGTTCATCGTTCAGAGCGACGCCATGATCATCTGTCCAGAAGACGAAGGCGGCGCGATCGATGCAAGCACCGTGCTCATCGACGACGCCTTGTACCTCGTCTGGAAAAATGACGGTAACTGTTGCGACCTCGACACCTGGATTCAGGCGGCCACGCTGTCTCCCGACGGGCTCAGCATCACGGGCGATCCCATCAGGATCCTGAAGCAAACCGAGGATTGGGAGGGCAACCTTATCGAGGCTCCCACCATTGTGGTCCGAGGTACAGGACTCCTGATGCTCTACTCCGCTAACTCTTACGGAGACGACCGATATGCGGTCGGTGCTGCAACGGCTGCCTCAATCGATGGCCCGTGGACGAAGGAAACGGGTCCGATCCTCTCGACCGAAGGGTCGGGGGGCCTATATCGCGGCCCTGGTGGCCAAGACCTGGTCTTTGGTCTGAATGGCAAGGACTATCTCGTCTTCCACGGGTGGGACACGGACTACACGTACCGCGCACTTCACGTTGCCGAGACCGAATGGGACGCCGACATTCCTCGGGTCCTGACCCCCGAGTAACCCAATTGGGGTGCGACCTTTCTTTCGCGGCGCCATCCTGGCGCCGTGGCCGAACCGAGTCGTGGATGGAAAGTACACATTCGGTGGTGTCGAGCAACAGCTCAGCATCACCGAGCCGTCGAGGGGTCACGCTCTCCATGGACTCGTGTCCTGGTTGAACTTTGCAGTGGTCAGGCAGGCGGCCGATCGGCTCGTCCTCGCGGCAACCGTCGAAGCGCGGCCTGGATACCCCCACCGGGTGACGCTGGAGGTGGATTTTGCGCTTGACGCCGGTGGCCTTCGAACGGCAGTTACGGCAGTGAATGCCGGTCCAAATGCCGCCCCTTTTGGCGTCGCTCCGCACCCGTACCTTGTTGCCGGCGATGGCCGCGTCAACGACTGGACGCTGGAGCTCGCAGCCCAGCGAATCCTGACCGTGACTCATGACCGCCTCATTCCCCTTCACCTCTGTGATCTCGATGCTGGTGATCTTGCCGTGTTTGACTTCCGCACGCCGCGGACTATCGATGACACCTTCATCGACCATGCATTCACTGGCTTCGACCGGGACGATGAAGGCATGGCGACACTTCGATTGACGACGACCGCGGGCAGTGGAGTGGAAATGATCTGGGGTCCCGAATGCCCGTGGGTTCAGGTGCATACGGCTGATCAATTAGTACCCTCGATCGACAGAATTGGACTCGCCGTCGAACCAATGACCTGTCCGCCGGATGCGTTCAACTCTGGAATGAACCTGAACGTCCTTGAGCCATCCGGCTCAACGCGCGCCTCCTGGACGGTTCGTGCAATCGACCAGCTATGCAGACCGCTCCGGAATTGACGCGACTCGCGTCGCCGAATGACCAAACCGGCACAATAGCGCTTGACCGACGATTTCACATACGTTCTGACGCGGTGGTCGCTGAACGCCCGATAGCCGAACGGCTAGCGGCCGTTCCGTCGTAAGAGAGAATGCCTCGGTACCCACCTCGGTGCCCACCTCGTGGTGTCGACGAGGCACCCCTGGCGCTGGCAGGGGGCAACGCGCAACCCGAATTCGGTCGCATCCTCGCAGTGGCGGGTCATGTGCGATCGTGATAGATCTGGGACATGCACATTTTCCGCGCAGCCTGAGACTCTGCCCGGACATTCACCGTAAATGCACCTCCGAAAGTGAGGGCGGATCTTCCGTCTTTCATGGTCAAAATTTAGGGAGTGAAAGAAATGAAAGCAGTCGTTTATAAAGGCCCCAACGCGGTCAACGTTGAAGACGTTCCGGATGCCAAGATCGAACGCCCCACTGACGTTCTTGTTCGCATCACAGCGACAAATATTTGCGGTTCCGATTTGCACATGTACGAGGGACGCACCGATTTCGAGGTCGGGCGCACCTTTGGTCACGAGAACATGGGTGAGGTCATCGAGATCGGGAACGGCGTCGACGCCGTCAAGGTCGGCGATCGGGTCGTGCTGCCATTCAATATTTCCTGCGGGTTTTGCAAGAATTGCGAACGCGGTTTCACGAACTACTGCATGACCACTCAACCAAACCCGGTCGGCGCGGGCGCCGCCTACGGCTTCGCTGGTATGGGTCCGTATCCCGGCGGGCAGGCCCAAATGCTGCGTGTGCCCTACGGCGATAACAACTGCTTGCGCCTGGGTGAAGACGCGGTAGAAAAGCAAAACGATTACGTGATGCTGTCGGACATTTTCCCTACCGGTTACCACGCTACCGAGATGGCCGGAGTGATCCCCGGTGACACGGTCGTGATTTACGGTGCGGGTCCAGTCGGACTGATGGCCGCCCTGTCCGCCACGATCAAGGGCGCGAGTAAAGTCTGGGTCGTGGATCGACGCCCTGACCGGCTGGCCCTCGCCGAGCAGATCGGTGCGATCGCCATTGATGACTCGAAGACGGACCCGGTTGAGTTCGTTTTGGACCAGACCAAGGGTATCGGCGCGGACCGGGGATGTGAATGCGTGGGTTATCAGGCCCACGACCCCCAGGGCACCGAAGATCCCGCCATGACTCTGAATCGGCTGATCCAGTCCGTGCGCATCACCGGGGGAATCGGCGTTGTCGGAGTCTTCCTTCCGGCAGATCCCGGCGGCTTCGACGATAACGCCAAGCAGGGCAAACTTGCCATTGATTATGGCCTGCAGTGGCTTAAGGGTCAAAGCATAGGCAGCGGACAATGCCCGGTGAAGAAGTACAATCGGCAGTTGCGCGACCTGATCGCCGCGGGCAAAGCCAAGCCATCCTGGATCGTTTCCCACGAGATCCCCCTCAGCAAAGCCGCGGATGCCTATAAGAACTTTGGCGAACGCACCAACGGTTGGACCAAAGTCATCCTCAAGCCGGAGTAGGCCAACCGATCCTTCGTTGGGTATCCGCGCGTGCGCCGCCGCACGGCTACCCGGGATGAGGGCAGCAGCGCGTTCCGCGATGGCGACGACGGCGGCATCCGTGTTGCCGGACATTGCCGAGGGCATAATCGAGGCGTCTGCGACACGCAGTCCGACGATTCCGTGCACCCGTAATTCCGGGGGGCAGCGGCCCGACCGTCATCAGACCGTCGGTGCCCCGGATCACGGCCCTCCGTCGTCTCACCGCGCCGATCGTGCTTCCATGCTCGGCAACATGGTGCTGATTTGCTCGGCGGTGGACCGGCCGCGGTCATCGACCACGCGACCATCGGCCAGGAGGATGATGCGGTCGGCATAGCTGGCGGCCTGCAGCGCGGCGATGACCTGCGTCTGGCTGAGCCGCAGCGCCTCTTCCCAGGCGGTTGCGATCGGATCCGAGGTCACCACCTGTTCGGCCGACGAGGCCGCCACGTGCGGTCGAGATCGCCCGCCACACCTTCCGAAATCGGCCGAAGGTGACGAGGTCGGAGCCGGTGCGCGACGACATCCGTCACGCCTGCGGCGAACAGAGGCACTCATTTCAGGGTTCGCTCGTTACTCTCGATGTATCGGCGCCACAACTGCCCTGGCGCCAAGGGAGCGATCACATGTTTGAGAGATTTACCGACCGAGCTCGACGCGTCGTTGTTTTGGCCCAGGAAGAGGCCAAAATGCTCAACCACAACTACATCGGTACTGAGCACATCCTGCTCGGCCTGATCCACGAAGGCGAGGGAGTTGCGGCCAAAGCCCTCGAGAGCCTGGGTATTTCCCTCGACGCCGTGCGTGAGCAGGTGCAGGACATCATCGGTCAGGGCCAGCAGCAGCCGACGGGGCACATCCCGTTCACGCCGCGCGCCAAGAAGGTTCTCGAACTGAGCCTGCGCGAAGCACTGCAGCTCGGCCACAACTACATCGGCACCGAGCACATTCTGCTCGGCCTCATCCGCGAGGGTGAAGGCGTTGCCGCCCAGGTGCTCGTCAAGCTCGGCGCCGACCTCAACCGGGTGCGCCAGCAGGTCATCCAGCTCCTCTCTGGTTACCAGGGCAAGGAGCAGGTGCAGGTCGGCGCGAACGAGCAGGCGAGCGGTCCGGCGGGCAGCCAGATTCTCGACCAGTTCGGGCGCAACCTCACGCAGGCCGCCCGCGACAACAAACTCGACCCGGTCATCGGGCGCGAGAAGGAGATCGAGCGGGTCATGCAGATCCTGTCCCGCCGGTCCAAGAACAACCCGGTTCTGATCGGTGAGCCCGGAGTCGGCAAGACCGCCGTCGTCGAGGGTCTCGCCCAGGCCATCGTCAAGGGCGATGTACCCGAGACGCTGAAAGACAAACAGCTCTACTCGCTCGACCTCGGCTCGCTCATCGCCGGAAGCCGCTATCGCGGTGACTTCGAGGAGCGGCTGAAGAAGGTCACCAAGGAGATCCGCACCCGCGGCGACATCATCATCTTCATCGACGAGATCCACACCCTCGTCGGTGCCGGTGCCGCTGAGGGCGCCATCGACGCGGCCAGCATCCTGAAGCCTCTCCTCGCCCGAGGCGAGCTGCAGACCATCGGTGCCACCACGATCGACGAGTACCGCAAGCACTTCGAGAAGGATGCCGCGCTCGAGCGACGCTTCCAGCCGATCCAGGTGGCCGAGCCGTCTCTGCCCCACACCATCAATATCCTCAAGGGGCTGCGCGACCGGTACGAGGCGCACCACAAGGTCTCGATCACCGACGGCGCTCTCGTGGCCGCGGCGAACCTGGCCGACCGCTACGTCTCCGACCGGTTCCTGCCGGACAAGGCCATCGACCTGATCGACGAGGCCGGCGCCCGCCTGCGCCTGTCGATCCTGTCCAGCCCGCCCGAGCTGCGCGAATTCGACGAGAAGATCGCCGTGGTGCGCGCCGCCAAGGAGACCGCCATCGAGGAGCAGGACTTCGAGAAGGCCGCCGGCCTGCGCGACGAGGAGAAGAACCTCCTCGGCGAGCGTTTGCGCCTCGAGAAGAAGTGGAAGTCGGGCGATGTCAAGACGACCGCCGTCGTCGACGAGGGCCTGATCGCCGAGGTTCTGGCCCAGGCCACCGGCATCCCCGTCTTCAAACTCACCGAGGAGGAGTCCTCGCGGCTCGTCTTCATGGAGAAGGCGCTGCACCAGCGCGTCATCGGTCAGGAAGAGGCCATCTCGGCGCTCGCCAAAACCATCCGTCGCACCCGTGCCGGACTGAAGGACCCGAAGCGCCCGAGCGGTTCGTTCATCTTCGCGGGCCCCACCGGCGTCGGAAAGACCGAGCTGGCCAAGGCGCTCGCCGAGTTCCTCTTCGACGACGAGGCCGCCATGATCTCCCTCGACATGAGTGAGTACGGCGAGAAGCACACCGTGTCCCGACTGTTCGGCGCCCCTCCCGGGTTCGTCGGCTTCGAAGAGGGCGGCCAGCTCACCGAGAAGGTGCGCCGCAAGCCGTTCTCCGTGGTGCTGTTCGACGAGATCGAGAAGGCCCACCCTGACATCTTCAACTCGCTCCTGCAGATTCTTGAAGAGGGCCGATTGACGGATGGCCAGGGTCGCGTCGTCGACTTCAAGAACACCGTGATCATCATGACCACGAACCTCGGCACCAAGGACATCAGCGGCGCGCCCGTCGGTTTCCAACTCGAGGGTGACACGTCCACCGGTTACGACCGGATGAGCGGCAAGGTGAAAGAGGAGCTGAAGAAGCACTTCAAGCCCGAGTTCCTCAACCGCGTGGACGAGATCATCGTCTTCCCGCAGCTGACCAAGCCGGAACTGCTCCAGATCGTGGACCTGTTCATCAAGCGCTTGAGCGAGCGCCTGCTCGACCGCGACATGACCGTGGACCTGACCCTCGCCGTGAAGGAGCACTTGATCGAGGTCGGCTTCGACCCCGCACTCGGTGCCCGTCCGTTGCGCCGTGCGATCCAGCGCGAGGTGGAGGACCGCCTGTCGGAAAAGATCCTGCAGGGCGAGCTCAACGCCGGCGACCACGTGCACGTGGATTACGTGGGTGGGGAGTACATCTTCACCACGACGGTGCGCGCCTCCGCCGTAGCCGTCGGCGTCAACACCACGGCCGCAATCGGCACGGGGCCGGGCTCACCCGACCTCGCGGTGACCAGCGAGTAGCGGTAACCCGTTGGACAGGGCCCGGCGGAAACATCCGCCGGGCCCTGTCTCGTGCTCGCCCGGCCCCGACTCCCTGACGAATTCGGCGGAGATTTTGCTCCTGCGGGCCTGTTTCGGGCTCAAAACGGGCAGGTTCGGCAAAATCTCCGTCGAATTCGCTCCCCCCACAGCTGCCTAGACTGAGCTGGTTGGTTCGCGTGAGTGAACCGAGAGAGATCGGTGGACAGCGAATGCAGGAGTTTTTGGTGCGCCGGGCACGCACCACCGATGTGCCCCGAATCCAGGCGCTCGTGGCGCCGCTGGTGCAGGAGCGCATTCTGCTCGGCAAGGAAAGCGTCGTCTTCTATGAGGCGGTGCAGGAATTCCGGGTGGTCGAGGATGCCGACGGCACTCTGATCGGCTGCGGCGCCCTGCACGTGATGTGGGAGGACCTGGGCGAGGTGCGCACCCTCGCCGTGACCGCCGACCGGCTCGGCCACGGCGTCGGCCACGCGCTGATGGACCGGCTCGAAGCGGATGCTCGCGAGCTCGGGCTCAGCCGCCTCTTCTGCCTGACCTTCGAGGTGCCATTTTTCGCCCGGCACGGCTTCACCGACATGGGCTCCGAAACGGTCGACCCGCAAGTGTACGCCGAGCTCGTGCGCTCGCACGATGAGGGTGTCGCCGAGTTCCTCGATCTGGCCCGGGTCAAGCCGAACACGCTCGGCAACACCCGGATGGTCAAGCGGCTCGACTGACCGTCTGAAAGCTGACCGCAGTGGGCAGAAGACAGCGAGAGACTACCCGTTCAGGTGCCGCTCAGGTGAGGGTAGTTCTGGAGATTTCTGCTCATCCGAGCGAAACGCTCAAATTCACTGATTGTTACTTCGCAGGTAGCGCACTGGCAACACCGCGTCCGTAGCATGGCGATCACTGTCGATCGTTAATAGCTGAGGAAAACTATGTCGCCTGCACCGAACAGCCGTCTGAAACTGGCTTTTTCTGCTCTACTCGGAGTGGGGCTGGTCGCCAGCCCCCTGGTGGCCCTGCCCGCCTTCGCCGACGTCGGCGGCACCGGGGTCGTGATCAACGAGGCCTACCTGAACGGCGGCAGCACGGGAGCGACCTACCTCAACAAGTTCGTCGAGCTCTACAACCCCACGGACGCTGCCGTCTCCCTCGACGGCACCTCGCTGCAGTATCGGTCGGCCACAGGCGCGGCGAACCCGTCCGGCACGCTTGCACTGAGCGGCTCGATCCCCGCCAAGGGGTACTACCTGGTGCAGGGAACGGCCAACTCGACCAGCGGCGCGGCGCTGCCCACCCCCAACGCCACCCTCGGCTTCTCTTTCGGCGGCGGAGGCGGAACCCTCTTCCTCGCCAGCCAGGCCACGCAGCTGACGGCCCCGGCCACGGGATCCCTCCTCAATGCCCCGGGCGTCATCGACCTACTCGGCTACGGCACGTCGCTCACGTTCGAGACCACGGTGGCGTCCGCCGCATCCGTCACCACCGCGCTCACCCGCGCCACGGGCCTCGACACTGACGTCAACTCGGCCGACTTCATCGTCGCGGCTCCCACCCCGACGAACGCCGCAGGCGAGGCCGCGGCGACCCCGGTCGACCCGACCGCGACGCCCACCCCGACGCCCACCCCGACGCCCACCGCGACGACTCCGCCCGTGCCTGCCGCCGCCCTTGCGATCAACGAGATCCAGGGCTCCACGGATGCCGGCGCCCAGACCGGTAAGGTCGTCACGACGACCGGCGTCGTCACCGCCACATATCCCACGGGCGGTTTCAAAGGCTTTTACCTGCAGACCCCCGGCACCGGCGGCGCGGTCGACCTGACCACGCACACCGCGTCCGACGGCCTCTTCGTCTACACGAACGCACTGGCCGCCCCGGTCACGGCAGGCGACTACGTCTCCGTCACCGGCACCGCGAGCGAGTTCTTCGGCCTCACCCAGATCACGATCACCGCGCTCAGCGACGTGACCGCGTTGGACAAGGCCGGGATCGTCGGCCCGGTGCCGGCCACGGTCGGCCTCCCGTCAACGGATGCCGCACGTGAGTCTCTCGAGGGCATGCTCGTCTCCCCGCAGGGCGACTTCACCGTCACCAACAACTACGCGACCAACCAGTACGGCGAGATCGGCCTCGCGGCCGGAACCACCCCGCTCGTCGGCCCGACCGTCACCGCCCGCCCGGGAACGGACGCGTACACCGCGGCCGTCGCCGGCAATAAGGCGCGCGCGGTCACCCTCGACGACGGCGCCACCACCAACTTCTTGTCCAGCATCAACAAGGACAAGCCCGTTCCCTACCTTTCGACGACCAGCCCGGTGCGCATCGGCGCGGCCGTCACGTTCGCGACGCCGGTCATCCTCGACTTCCGCAACAGTGCCTGGAAGTTCCAGCCGACCACCGAACTGGTGCCTGCGACCGCCGCAGCCGTGCAGCCCGCAACCTTCGCCGACACCCGCACCGCGGCACCTCGATCGGTGGGCGGCGACATCCGTCTGGCCACCTTCAACGTGCTCAACTACTTCGCCACCACCGGGGACTCGATCACCGGCTGCAGCTACTACACCGACCGGGCCGGCACACCGATCACGGTCAACAGCGGATGCGACGCCCGCGGCGCGGCCACCCAGGTCAGTTTCGAGCGCCAGCAGGCAAAGATCGTCTCGGCGATCAACGCCCTCGACGCCCACGTCATCACGCTGGAAGAGATCGAGAACTCGGCCCGCTTCGGCAAGGACCGCGACTTCGCCCTCGCCAACCTCGTCACCGCCCTGAACACCGACGCGGGCAGCCCGGTTTGGGCGTTCGTACCCTCACCGGCCGCCCTCCCGGCCAGCGAAGATGTCATCCGCACCGCATTCATCTACAAGACCGCCGCGGTCGAAACCGTCGGCGGATCGACCATCTTCGACGACGCCGCGTTCGTGAACGCCCGCCAGCCGCTCGCCCAGGCGTTCCAGTTGGTCGGCGACGCCGGCAGCAGCTTCCTCGCGATCGTCAACCACTTCAAGTCGAAGGGTTCTGGAACCGGCGCCGACGCCAACACCGGCGACGGCCAGGGAGCCTCGAATCTGTCCCGCGTGAACCAGGCGACCGCGCTCGTCAAGTTCGCCGACACGCTGAAGACCAGTACCGGCATCGCGCGCGTCTTCCTCACCGGTGACTTCAACGCCTACGACCAGGAAGACCCGATCAAGGTCATCACCGACGCGGGCTACCTCAGCCAGGAGGCCAAGAGCGGCGAGTACACCTACGCCTTCGGTGGCACCGTCGGCTCGCTCGACCACGTGTTCGCGTCACCCGAGGCAAATGCCGCGGTCACCGATGTGGACGTCTGGAACATCAACTCGGTCGAGTCCGTTGCGCTCGAGTACAGCCGCTACAACAACAACGTCACCGACTTCTACGTGGCCGACGCGTTCCGCTCGTCGGACCACGACCCGGCGATCGTCGGCTTGGACCTCGCCAGCCCCACCGACGTCGACATCAACCTGCTCAACATCAACGACTTCCACGGGCGCATCGACGGCAATACGGTGAAGTTCGCCGGAACGATCGAGCAGCTCCGCGCGGAATACGGAGACGCGTCCACTTTGTTCCTCTCCGACGGTGACAACATCGGCGCCTCCCTGTTCGCCTCGGCGTCGCAGGGCGACAGGCCCACCATAGACGTGCTGAACGCGCTCGGCCTCAAGACCTCGGCCGTGGGCAACCACGAGTTCGACCAGGGCTTCGCCGACCTCACCGGGCGCGTCGCCGACGCCGCCGACTTCGACTACCTCGGCGCGAACGTCTACCTGCTTGGAACGACGACCCCGGCGATGCAGGAATATGCGATCTTCGACGTCGACGGCGTCTCGGTCGGTGTGATCGGCGCCGTCACCAAGGAGACCCCGGCGCTGGTGTCGCCGAACGGGATCGCCAGCCTGAGCTTCGGTGACCCGGTAGCCGCGGTCAACCGGGTCTCGGCCCAGCTCACCGACGGTGACCCGGCCAACGGCGAAGCCGACGTGCTGATCGCCGAGTACCACGAGGGTGCCAGCGCCGGAACGCCGGACAACGCGACCCTCGAGCAGGAACTCGCCCTCACCGACAGTGCGTTCGCAGTGATCGTCACGCAGACCTCAGCCGAAGTCGACGCGATCTTCACCGGCCACACGCACAAGCAATACGCGTGGAACGCACAGTTGCCCGGTGCGCCCGCCGGCATCACCCGCCCGGTGCTTCAGACCGGCAACTACGGTGAGAACATCGGCCAGGTCGTGCTGAACTACGACATTGCCTCCGGTGACACCACGACCGTGAAGAACCAGAACGTCAAGCGCTCGGTCACCGCCGACGCCACCCTGGTCGCCGCCTACCCGCGGGTCGCCTTGGTGAAGACAATCACGGATGTCGCGCTCGCCCAGGCGGCCGTCATCGGCAACCAGCCGATCGGCTCCGTCACCGCCGACATCACCCGCGCCTGCCTCGGTGGCACCGCACCGTGCGCGGAGAACCGGGCCGCACCATCGGCGATGGGCACCTTGGTGGCCAACTCGCTGCGCGAATCGCTGGCTGACCCGCTCAAGGGCGGCGCCGAAATCGGCGTGGTCAACCCCGGCGGCATGCGCGCCGAGCTGCTACTCGCACCGGACGGCGTCGTCACCTACGCCGAGGCCAACGCGGTGCTGCCGTTCCTGAACAACCTGTGGACGACCAGCCTCACCGGGGCCCAGTTCAAGACGGTTCTGGAGCAGCAGTGGCAGCGTGACGCGGCCGGCAACATCCCGAGCCGTCCGTACCTGCAGCTGGGCCTCTCCGACAACGTCAACTACACGTTCGACGCGAGCCGGACCGAGGGTGACCGCATTACGGGCATCTGGATCAACGGCTCGGCAATCGACCCGGCGCGCTCCTACCGGGTCGGCTCGTTCAACTTCTTGCTCACCGGAGGCGACAACTTTCGGGAGTTCAAGAACGGAACGGGCACGCGCGACTCCGGTCTCGTCGACCGGGACGCGTGGATCTCCTACATCACGGCCAAGAGCCCGCTGACGCCGTCGTTCGCCACCCGCCAGGCCAGTGTCACGGGTGTCCCGACCGTGGCGGTCGAGCGCGGCGCCTCGGTCACGTTCACCGTGGGCAACCTGAACCTGAGCTCGCTCGGCGCGCCGAAGAACACGGCAATGTCGTTGGTCTGGGCCGGCAGCAGTGCCGGACTGGGAACGGCAGCCGTTGACGCAACGGGTGCGGCGACGGTCACCGTCACGGTGCCGCAGGATGCCGCGGCGAACAGCGTGCTCGAACTCACCACCACGGAGTCAGGCACGATCGTGCGGGTGCCGATCACGGTCGTTGTGCCGGTTCCGCCGACGACTGAACCGGTCGCCGCCAGCCCGAAGGCGCTGACCAAGGCACTCAAGAACGCGATCGTCACGGACGCGGCCACGTATGCCGCGGGTGCCCCGGTCACGGTCGACGTCGGAGTGGCGCGTGCCGGTGAGTTCGTCTCCGTATCGCTGCAGTCCAAGCCAGTGGAGAACCTGGGCGGCTGGCTGCTGGTGAACGCGCAGGGTGAGGTCAGAACGACCCTGCCGGCCGACACCCGTGCGGGCAAGTACAAGCTGGTCGTTCAGGACGAGAACGATAACGTGCTCGGCTGGACCGAGATCAGGGTCGACAAGGCGCCGCGCGGCCGGTAGTACCGCCCGGAGCAAACCGGACCGGCGCGGAACCGAGCCTCTCGAGGTCGGCCGCGCCGGTTCGGCGTTTCCCGCCCGACACGCGCACGACACGCACAGCATTGCCGGCGGCGTCGGTATACCTCGCTAGCCTTGGGTAATGTCGACGATCAAACATCCGGTCGGCCCCCAGTCCAGCAAGGTGTACTGGCGCCGTCGTCTCGTGGTGGGCCTCGGCCTGCTCATCGTGCTCGCCCTCCTCATCCTGGTCATCTCGTCCATCGTGCGCCCGGCCGCCGGCGCCGGTGTGCCCGACAGCACTCCGGCGCCCGCGGCCGAGGCGGCCGGAGCGGAGGTCTCCGCCTCCGACCCGGCGGCCGACCCGGCCGCGTGCGACCCCGCATCCGTGCAGATCGAAGCGACCACCGACGCGGTCAGCTACGAACCGGGGGCGCAGCCGATGCTCTCGCTCAGCGTCACCAACATCGGCGACGTGCCGTGCGTGCTGAACGCGGGCACGGCGACGCAGGTGTTCACGGTGTCGAGCGGCACGGATGTCTACTGGACGTCGACCGACTGCCAGCAGGAGCCAGGCGACGCCGACGTCAGCCTGCAGCCGGGTGAACCCGTGAGTTCCGGCGAAGCGATCGCCTGGGACCGCACCCGTTCGAACCCGGACACCTGCGGCGAAGCCAGCCGCGATGCCGCGCCGGCCGGCGGAGCGGCCTACAACCTGACCGTGAGCGTCGACGGCATCGAGTCGGTGAACCCGAAGCAGTTCTTCCTCTCCTGATACCGGCCCGGCCGCCGTTCGCTCGTGGCGTGCCCCCCAAGGGTCGGATTCGGCGTGTCACTACCGCGCCAACTGGTTGAATGGAAGCCGTGACTGACGCTACTCCACCGACGCATTCCCCTGCCCTCGCTGCCGCTCTGGCCGCCCAGGATGTGGTCGCTGTGGCCTATGCCCTGCGCAACGATGTGATGATCGTGCCGCAGCTGGTCGTCAACGGGCAGGCGGAACAGGTGCGGGTCTTCGGCCGTGAAGGCACCGACCGCCGGATGCTGCTGCTCTTCTCCTCCGCCGAGAACTACGCCCGCATGGTTCCCGACGAGATCGATCCGCAGATCATGGTCGGTGACGCACAGTGGCTTCGCGAATTCCTCACCGTGCACCAGCAGGTGCTCGAGATGGTGTTCTTCGACGTCGCCGGTCCCCATGTCATGCAGGCCGCACCGGCGGACCTGATGCGCGCCCTCGGCCCGCTGCCCGGCGAGGAAGAAACCGGCACGAGCGAACCCGGCGGGTAGCGCCCGACTGACCCCCTCAGGCTGGGGGTCCCCAGACCCCCGGCCGCGGAGTCGGCCCGCGCTAGGCTGGCGCTAGACAGTGTTCGGCCCGCTCCCGAAGCGGAATCCGACGGACTTTTCACGGTCAGCATTCAGCCTGTCAGGGAGCAGGTCAATGTGGTGGGGACCGAACAGGGTCTGACCGACGCCCGCCTCGCGGGCGTCGAGCGACAGTACTGGATCGACCGCAATGTCGCCCTCCAGGACGCCGAGGCCTGGCTCGCCGAGTTCGGCGACGGGGAGCACGGAGCGACTGCGCGACGGCTGCAGGTTGTCGTCGCGGCTGTGCGCATCCGTCGCGGCGACCCGAGTCAGAGCGCCGTTGACGTGCAACAGATCCTGAGCTGGGCGGAGCAGCACGGCGAGCTCGCCCTGCAGTCGCGCTGTCACGACGTGCTCGGTTCCGTGTTCGAGATGGTGGGCGACCGCGCCCTGGCCCTGGAACACGCCGTCGCCGCGAACGACCTGCTCGAGGAGTCGGAGGTTCCACTCATGCGTGCAGCCGCCCGCAAGTGCCTGGCCGACGCGCTCGGCTCGGCCGGGTCCCTCGACGAGGCGCGCCGCCGCTACGACGATGCCCTCCGCCTCGTGATCGATGACCCCGAGACCATCATCCGCTACAACATCCTGAACAATCTCGCCTACACCGAATACCTGGCCCACAACCAGGTCGAGGCCCTCGCGGCCGTGGAACAGCTGATCGGCCTGTCCGAGGTGGGCGACCGACAGATCGGTATGTACGCCCTCGACACGGTCGCGCGCGTCTACCTGACGGCGGGGCGGCTGGACGAGGCAGAAGCGAAGCTGCTGCCGGCTATGGACCCGGCCGTGGGCAACCTGCATCCCGACGGGTCCGCAGTGGCCCTGGTCACGCTGGCCGAGATCTATCGCACGCAGGGCAATCTGGCCCGAGCGCAGACCGTCATCGACCGGTGCCGCGAGCTGTCTCAGCGGTTCGGGCTCACCCGCTGGTCGACGGAAGCGGCAAGGGAGCAGGCCGAGATCCATGCGGCCAACGGCGATTTTCGCGCCGCGTTCGAGGCGTACCGGCACTTCCACGAACAGTCCGAGGCGCTCGGTGCGAGCGAGAACGAGTCGCGCGGGCGCATCCTCGAGGCCATGTTCCAGACCGCGGAGTCCCGCCGAGAGAGCGAGCGGTACCGAGAGCTGGCTGAGCGCGATCCGCTCACCGGGCTGCACAACCGCCGGTTCGTCGACGAACACCTCAGCGCCGCGCTGATGCGCCTGCGCGAGGGTGGGCCGAGCGTGGCCATCGCCATGGTCGACCTCGATCACTTCAAGCGCATCAACGACACGCTGTCGCATGAGGTCGGCGACACTGTGCTCCGCGAGGTGGGCAGCATCCTGATCGCCGCTGCGGCATCCGCGGCCGACGGCATCGCCGCACGCCTGGGCGGCGAGGAATTCCTGCTGATCATGCCGGGGATTGACGCCACCGAGGCGCACCGGCGTTTCGAGGCGGTCTGCCGCTCGATCGCTGATCACGACTGGTCGCCGATCACCGGCGCCCTGCCGGTGACCGCGAGTCTCGGGATTGCCCTGGCGCCTGCCGACGGCCAGCAGAGCTCGGACCTGCTGCGCGCCGCCGATGTGCGTCTGTACGTGGCCAAACGCGACGGTCGCAATCGGGTCGTTCACGCCGCCATCGTCTCCACGTCGACCCCGGAGGCGGAACTGCTCGAGGCCCGATGATCACGGTGGGTCGGGCTTCCCGCTGGTCGAGCGCCCGGTGGTTGAGCTTGTCGAGACCCCGGTGACCCGAACCTGCCGCTCGCCCGGGACATCCGTGGCGGCCCGCGCCGGATGCTCCCTGCTAGAACGCGCGGTCGAGCTCGGCGTCCCGTGCGGACTGGCCGGTCGCGATCGCCGCGGCGACCGCGGTGCCGATCGCGCCGGCCTCGGCATCGAGTCGGATGGTGAAGCCGAGCCGGGCGGCCTCGGCTGCGCGCAGCTTGGCCGCTGACACCGGTCGCACCTCGCCGGCGAGGCTGATCTCGCCGAACGCCACGGCCCGTTGAGCGATCGGCTTGTCCTTGAACGCGGACGCGATGGCGAGGGCGATGGCGAGGTCGGCGGCCGGTTCGGTGAGACGGATGCCGCCTACGGTCGACACGTAGACATCCATGCTGCCAAGCCCCGACAGGCTCGCCCGGCGCTCGAGCACCGCGAGGAGCATCGCCACCCGTGAGGAGTCCACCCCGTTGGTGACGCGGCGGGGGTTCGGGGCCTGGGTCTTGATCACCAGAGCCTGCACTTCGACCGGCATCGCCCGGCGGCCCTCGAGTGCCACCGTGACGCAGGTGCCGGACACGGGGGTGGAGCCGCGGCTGAGGAACAGCGCGCTCGGGTCGGGCACCTCGGCGATGCCGTCGCCGGTCATCTCGAAGCAGCCCACCTCGTCGGTCGAGCCGAACCGGTTCTTGAGCGCCCGCACGAAGCGCAGCGCGCTCTGCCGGTCGCCCTCGAACTGGCACACTACGTCGACAAGGTGTTCGAGCAGGCGGGGGCCGGCGATCGAGCCGTCTTTGGTGACGTGCCCGACGAGCAGGATGGGCAGGTTGCGGTCTTTGGCCACCCGGATCAGCGTGGAGGCCACCTCCCGCACCTGGCTGGGCATGCCCGCGAGGCCGTCGGAGAGTGAGCTGGCCACCGTCTGCACCGAGTCGACGATGACGAGGTTGGGTTGAATGGCGTCGATCTGGCCGAGGATGGTGGCCAGGTCGGTCTCGGCGGCGATGTACAGCTCGGGTTGCAGCGCCCCGGTGCGCTCGGCGCGCAACCGCACCTGGCTGACCGATTCCTCGGCGCTGACGTAGAGCACGCGGGACTTGGCGGCCGCTGCCTTGGAGGCCACCTCGAGCAGCAGTGTCGACTTGCCGACGCCGGGCTCGCCGCTGAGCAGGATGACCGAGCCAGGCACGATGCCGCCACCCAGCACCCGGTCGAACTCGGCGATGCCGGTAGGCCAGTGCGAGACGGCCGTGGTGTCGACGTGAGTGATCGGGCGGGCGACGCCCGCGCCGGTGACGCTGGCCGGCTTGAGCGCGCGGGCCAGGCTCGCCTTCTCGGTGGTGTCCACCACGGTGCCCCACTGCTGGCATTCGCCGCAGCGGCCTGCCCACTTCAGGGTGGTCCAGCCACACTCGGTGCAACGGAAGGAGGAAACGGGTCTGGCCATTCTGCGAGCCTAGCTCGGGCCGCTGACACCACCCGATTCCGAAGTGTTCGCCACCGGAGTCGACGCGGGTTCCGGCGTGGGGGAGGGCCGGCTGGCCGGCACGGCCGAGGGCAGGCCGGCAGGCGCGTTGGGGGCATTCGGCCCGGCCAGGTCGGCAGGCCGGATGCCCCGCACCAGATGAGCGCTCAGCGCCGGAACGAACGCCTCGGCCCAGGCCCGGTAGCCGCGGTTATTGGGGTGGAACAGGTCGCCCGCGACGTGCGTGGCGACGCTGCGCAGCCCGAGCCGCTTCGTCGTGGCGTGGAGCGGCACCACGCGTAGCTGGTACTCCGCGGCCACCTGGCGGATGATGCGGTTGGCGACGGCGACCATCCGTTCGTTGCGGGGCAGGTGGAAGCAGGGCAGGTCGGCGACCAGGGCGTGCGGGGGCAGCGCCGCGCAGACCTGCCGGATGCCGGCCTCGAAGACGGCGGCGTCCCAGAGGGCGATGTCGTTGGCGCCGATCGCGACCGTGACGATGTCCGGGGTGAGCTTCGCGAACGTGGGCAGCTGGTCGCGCACAGCCATTTCGACGGTGGCGCCCGACACGCTCAGGTTCACCACGCGCACCGAGCGGCCGGTGGAGAGACGGATGTGGTCGGTCAGGATTCCGACATAGCCGCGGTGCGGGGAACTCGCCCCGATCCCCTGCGCGGCACTGTCTCCGATGACGGCGTAGATCAGCTCGCCCTTGTCTTTCGCGCGGGCGCGCCACCAGAGAGAGTGCACCGGCAGGGTCTCATTGAGAATCACCGAGCTCTCGGCGATGCGACGCTGGAAGCCCCGGTAATTGACCACGGCGGCGGCGCCGAGGCCGGCCGCTGTGGCCAGGGTTCCGGCAGTGAGGGCAAGGGAACGGAGCCTGTGGTTCACGGTGATCACCCGGTGAGAATACCGCTTCGTGCTGGGTTCTCGTCGTTCAGGGCCGTTCGGGGCCGTTCAGGGCCGTTCAGACACGGATGTTCGCCGCCGCGATTCGCGCAAGGCCCCCGATTTCAACTAAACTCTCCCTCGGTACCGTGTCCGAGCGGCCGAAGGTGCAACTCTCGAAAAGTTGTGTGGGGGAGACTCCACCGTGGGTTCAAATCCCACCGGTACCGCCACAGAAAACCCTCTGCAGCCCTGTGTTTCACTGGGACTCAGGGGGTTTTTTCTCGCCGGGATTTCCCCAGCGGTAACGCAGCGGTAACGGAACATCTGTGAGCGGGTGTGAGCAAGTGCGAGTTGAGGCATGCGGTGGATGGTGACGCACGTGACTGCCGGGTGGCCCGCACCTTCCTGGCGACGATCTCCATGGTGCGCTGTGGCGGCTCGAGAGCAGTCGAATCGACGTCCTCGCATCGGTCACGGCGAGCCCGGTGCGCTGCCGGTGAGCGCGGGGGGATACGCGTCCTCGACACGCCCGACGTGTCTGGGAATAAGCTGTGTGGCCGCTATCTCCGAAATGCACACATACACATTCACCCTCGCCGGTACGTGTACGTGTACGTGTACGTGTCCGGAAGCGGTGCGACCCATACGAGACAAGGGGAGCGGGCACATCCAGCTTCAACGGTCGTACACATTCTCGCGGCGACAACTCAAGTTCAGGACCCCCCCGGGCGCGCACAGATTCAAGGGAGTTGGGAGGAGAGTGCACATCTGTACACATACTTATCGTGGGCGCGAGCAGAGTCGCTAGGACTGTCGATCCGGCGGTACAAACGGCAGACGCGGTCCGTCCACCCGAGATCCGCGTAAATCCGCGGAGGTTAAGGGAAATTCGCAGGGTTTTCGATTTTTCAAAAGCGGTACATCGCCGGTGCTTTTCCGGAGGGCTCGCGCCTGACGCACGACGACCGCCACGTCTGAACGCATGATGTGCTAACAAACTGCTCTTAAGGCAGGGAGCCGGAGCCACCGGAACTTAGTCGCACTATCAGAGGCGAGTGCCGTCGTTCTTGTTCCAATCTGGAGGCCACTCCTCGCGCGCAGCGTCCACCCACTCCGGTGACCTGTCTGGCCAACCTGTCGGCAGTGTGTCCCTTTGAACGTAGTAATGGCTTCGGTGCCCCGCGCCGCCCGTCCCCAGCACAGCTCCCCAGGAGTGCGGCGCCAGGCGCGCCATACTTGTCCTCGCTCGGCGGTCTCGACCACGAATCGAAGATCAAGTCCGCCAAAAAGCACTTCGCCGCGATCGGCATCGACGACTACGCAAAGTCGAGCCCGGAGAATTGGAATCTGTGATGCATATGCGCCGGCGTCGATCGATTTGAAGGGTGGTTCCCCGCTAGTTGTTTGCATAGTCATTGCCGGTTTGCTGCCCGAGTCACCAGAGACGGGCCTCCGCGAATTTCCCGGTTCTGATGTGCTCAAGACTCGTTGCCAGAATCAAACGTCGCCAGCGGAGCGCTACCGGGATTGAAGCTCAGGTTGGGCGATCCTCATGCCAATCTGGGTACACCCCAACTAGACGTCAGGTGACGGCATTCATCACCGTCAAGATAGGGTCAAATTCTTCTTGGTTGACAGCCTTTGATGCGGGGTCTTAGAGTTCAACCTGACAGAAGAGACAGGAGATTCCGTGACGGGCCAACGAGTTGGATATGTGCGAGTCAGCACCCTCGACCAGAACACCGTCCGCCAGCTTGATGGCGTCGATGTCGACCGGGTCTTTGAGGACAAGGCGTCGGGGAAGGATCTGAACCGGCCCGAACTCGAGGAGATGATCAAGTTCGTCAGAGATGGCGACACCGTTCTCGTGCACTCCATGGATCGCCTTGCCCGTAACCTGGACGATCTCCGCTCGATAGTGCGCCGGCTCACGGCGAAAAAGGTCCGAGTCGAGTTCGTGAAAGAGCAACTCTCCTTCACGGGCGACGATAACGCGATGGCGAACCTGCTCCTTAACGTCATGGGAGCCTTTGCTGAGTTCGAGCGGTCCTTGATCCGTGAACGTCAACGCGAGGGAATCGCACTGGCCAAGAAGCGTGGCGCCTACCGAGGCCGAGCCCCCTCACTCGACACGGCTCGCGCCGCCGAGCTGCGTGAGAAGGCCGCCGCCGGCGTGCCGAAAGCTGTTCTCGCTCGAGACTTTGGGATCAGCCGTGAAACCGTCTACGCCTACCTCCGCGCCGAGGTCAGTGTTAGCGCCGACCCAAAATAGGACCACAAGCGCCGGGCGCTTCAGTGCGTCACCCCCATGCGTTTCGAGACTGTCGAGCAGCGAGCGATGGTCGCGAAAAACACACCGGAGCGCGAATCTTGTCCGGGCGGGGCAAACGGGACGGACCGGTCCACAGGAGCGCTGGGTGTCATTTTCCGTACTCGTCTGCATAAATTTCCGCACTCGCGTGCACAGCTCATTCACGCCACCACGGGCTTGGCTCTGTGCCCATGAGAGTCCCCCTTACGGGCACCGAACGTCGGCGTCGAGCCCATGAGCCGAGGGGTGCAGTGCTTCCACTGGACCAGCATCCAGTTCATCGATGCACGGACGAGCCTGTCAGAGCACGCCATCGCGTGTAAATGTTCGCACCCAGCAAGATTGGTGTGAACCCAATTGATGGAATCGAGCAATACGGATATGAGCTCTGATAACGACGTAGTAGAGCGGTCGGCGCGTGACCCGGCCGTGTTCGCGACGCTGTACGACCGTCACGCGACGTCCGTTTACCGGTATGTCGCACAGCGGCTGGGCGACCATGCTGCGGACGATGTGATGGCGGAGACGTTCTTGGTGGCATTCGAGCGGAGGGCGGCCTACGACGTGACGGTAGTCGATGCTCGCCCGTGGTTGCTGGGTATTGCTACTCGACTGATGCGCAAGCATGTCCGCTTGGAGGCGACGGCGTGGAAGGGGATGACAGCGGACCTCGCGGCGCAGATCGCCCCCGACCTCATCGATCTGGCCGGCGCACGTATCGACGCTCACCGCCTCACGCAGCGGTTGGCGAAGGCGCTGCGGCGACTGTCGGAGATCGATCGCGACACCCTGCTGCTCTACGCGTGGGGCAACCTCGACTACGCGTCGATCGCCGCAGCGATGGATGTACCGGTCGGAACGGTGCGCTCACGACTGAATCGGGCACGGCGCCAACTGCGCCGCGCCGCAGGTATCGACACCCTTGAACAGGAGACGGACTATGGACGAACTGACACTGCTCCGCAACACGCGTGACGACTCGCGCGAGCCGAGCCCGACAGCGTTGGCTGCGGGGCGGGCTGCGCTTCTCGGCCACATCGCGGACGGCGACGCGACTCACGCGGTAGCGCAGCAGCAAAAGAAGCGGCTCTGGCTGCCGCGGCTGACCTGGGCTGCTGCCGGAGTGGCCGCCACAATGACGTGCGTCCTGGTGGCGGGTAACGTCAGTCTGAGCGCCCAGTCGGCCTACGCGAGTGACGTGCTGCGGTCCGCGGCCACCCAGACCATCCAATATGCAGATCTTGTGGCTGGTTCCGATCAGTTCCTGCGTTCCCGCACGCACGCACGCTGGGGAATCTGCGATAACAGTGGATGCGAGCCGAACGATCAGATCCTCGACGTGTATATGCCCGCTGATCCCGGTGCGGAATGGACCCTCTACCGCGATTGGGGCAGCATGCGGGGCGTGCTCACCAGCGAATCGATCGAGACAATCCGAGCGGTCGACGGGCAATTCTATGGCCCGGATTCTTCGTGGGTGAACGTCGACTACGCGGACATCCCCCTCGACGGCATCGCAGCGTATGAGTGGATCAACGCCCAGTACAACGGTGGATCGGCATCCCGCGACGAGGACAACTTCGTGCGCATCACGGACATCCTCCGGTCCGGTCTCGTTCCGGCGCCACAGCGCGCGGCTCTCCTCGATGCGCTCTCCCGTATTCCCGGAGTTTCGGCCACAGACAACGTTGCGAATCTCGACGGCGTGACAGGAATCGCGATCGGCCGGAACGAGATGCTCAGAGCAGGGCAACGCCAAGAAATCATCATCGATCCCGACACCGGACTTGTCACTGGTGAACGAGCCATGAGCGGCGCCACTGTCTTCGGGTGGGGACTCAACGAGGAGATGTCGCTGACTGCGATCGAGACCACCGTTGTGGACACAGCGCCATGAGCATTCCGATCCAGGAAGTCAACCCAGCTGCAGTCGATCTCCCGCCGACGTACTCTATCCCGGTCCCGCTTCCGTCGGCCCCGGAGACGACGACCACCCTGCGGCGTTGACCGCCGCCGGGGCAGGGCACTCGGAAGGCCCTAAGGCGCACAGCTTCCGGTCTCCAGTGCCCCAGCTTCTTGTCAACTGGCATGTAGAGGCCGCCGTTGGTGTAGGCCCTGCACGAAAAAAGACTCGCGGCTCGGCACCTTCACTCAACGACGGGCGAATGCGCTGACAGCCGCCTGACTCGCCGGAAGCCCATGACTGCAGTCACCGTCCCGTAGGCCGTTCCTCTTGCGGGGAACATCACGACAGTGGGCACTTCACTCTTGGGTTATAGGACGCTGACGCCCCGGAGCGTCGTGGGTGTACAACTCAGTGCGCCAAATAGCGATCAAAGAACGCCGCCACAGAGCGCAAAAAGTCACACTCAACCAGCGCCGACAACCAGGTAGATGCGCCAAATAGCGATCACATTTCGCCGCCACATAGCGCCGAAAGTCACAGATCTGCAAAGGCGACAAGAGAGAGTCGTGAGACACCTCATATCCCTAGGGTTACGAGTCGCTGTAGTTCTCCCGGACAGAAATAGTCGGTTCCAATGGCATTGCAGTTGTCCGCACTTTGTACCCAGTTCAGGGTGCACTTCTAGCGAGGCTGTAGGCGGTGGATATCGTGTGCCTTAGGTTCTTCGGTGTGTGGCATATGCCTGACATATCTCTTCGAGAACACTCAGAGCTGAGCTGATTCTGCTCTTGGTGAACTACCACAGAAACTGGGATTCAATGAACATCCGTAAGTTCAAGTGGGTCTACCCAGTGAATCGCCCATTCCTTAGGCGTGCTGCTGTGGTCTTCGACGTAGCTCTGACGCTGACGACCACTGGGTGCACGTCAGACGCGCAACGGACCGAACCAGCACCTTCGTCATTTGCATTCTCGGGAGTTACGCCACCAACGCCAGACCCGCTCTTGGCGTACGCCCAGAACCCACCAGTAATGGTGGCAATGGCTCGAGCGGAATCCGCTCTGACTCAAGAGTGCATGACGCAGTTTGGCTACGAATTCAAGCCCGAAATGGATTTTGACAAGTACGCCGAAAGTTTCCTGGTATCCGATGCGCGACTCTACGGCATTACGGACCCTGTGGTGGCAAAGGTGTACGGGTACTTGCCCGCGCCCGGCAATTCGGCCATTCCAAACGCCAATGCCGCGCTTGCGGGTCCCAACTTTGATCTTGTCCTGATCGGCGTCGACAATGGCGAGGCCCCGACTCCCGAGGTTCTGTCGAAATCGCCCGGTACGTTGGGGGGAATTGAAATTCCCGCTGGCGGATGCCTCGGCGATGCTCGGCTGAAAGTGACTGGGAATGTATCGGGCAACGCGCTCGATTCCGAAACTCTTGGCCAAGATCTTCACATTCAGGCGTGGCGAGCTGCGATGCAGGACGAGAAATTGGCTGCTGCGAAAGATGCGTGGGCCAGGTGCATGGCCAAAGGCGGTTATACCGGCATCGATCCGATCGGTGGCCCCGAGAAGTTAAGCGGACTCGGCGAGGACGGTACCATCAATCCCGCTTCTGATTCCGAAGTGAAGCAGGCATTGGTCGACATCGAGTGCAAACGCACTACCGACTGGGTGAAGACAGCCAATGCGGTGCATGTCGACTACGCGCTGCGCGCGATCAACGAGAATCAACTTGCTTTGGAAGATTCCAAGAATTTCTTCGACAACGCACTTGAGAACGCAAATGACGTTATCGCCAATGGCTAGGGCAGGTAGATACTCTCGCACCGAGAGTGTTGCTAGGCGAGACCGAGATCATCAGTGTCGGCAGCGCCCCACTAGAGGCAGAGACGAGTGACGTGACGTCGAAGTTTGCCGCGTTCCCCAAGCGCCACGACGTCAATGGCCTGGCCTGACGGCCCATTCGGGCAACCGCAAAGGCGTGGTGGAGGAGAACTACCACACCTGCGCGATTCGCGAATGACGCAAGAATCGTGCGTTCAGATGTGAGCCGCAAATACGCTGACGTGCCTCATAACCGAGGCGCGGCGAGTTCAGGTGGTGAGAGCAACACCCTGAGTTCTGTGGGGTGTTGTCGATGGCTCGACCGTGGTCGCCTTTGAGCGTCCGTTTGTCGTTTTGGGATGGGCTGGACGCGGGGCTATCGGTGGCCGTCGCGGCGCAGGCTGCTGGGGTGTCGCGACCGACTGGGTATCGTTGGTTAAGCCAGCATCAGAAGGTGCTGCCATCACCGGTTCAGGATTTCAGTGTTGCCCGTGCCGGACTCTTATCGTTGCGAGAGCGCGAAGAGATCGGATTCCAGCTCGCCCGCGGTCAAGGGGTGCGCCGCATCGCCGCGGCTCTGGGCCGGGCGCCATCAACGATCAGCCGGGAGGTGGCCAGAAACAAGGTCACTGGCCGCTACGTGCCGTCGCTCGCGCAGGAGCAAACCTGGGCGCGGGCTCGCCGGCCCAGAGCCCAGAAGCTGGACGGGTTAGCGTTACGGGAACAGGTCACCACGATGCTCACCGATCGGTTCAGCCCGGAACAAGTCGCGGGCCGACTGAAAGTCGAGCATCCGGAGAATCCGGAGATGCAGGTGTCACACGAGACGATCTACCAGGCCCTCTACGTGCAGGGCCGCGGATCGTTGCGCCTGGAAGTTGCCACCGCGTTGCGCTCAGGGCAAGTAACACGGCGGCCGCAGAGGCCGGAGGGTCCGCGGCCGCAGAGATTCCGGGAGATGGTGATGATCTCCGACCGCCCGCTGGAGATCGAGGACCGCGCCGTTCCTGGGCACTGGGAGGGCGACCTGATCATCGGCTCGACCTCGTCGAAGTCCGCGATCGGAACACTCGTCGAACGGACCACGGGATACGTGATGCTGCTGCATCTGCCCGGGGATCACACCGCTCGCACGGTGGCCGACGCGATGATCGTCGCGATGAACACTCTCCCGGAACAGCTGCGCCGTTCGACCACCTGGGATCAGGGAGCGGAGATGTCCCGACACCAGGAAATCACGATGGCGACCGGGATGCCGATCTATTTCTGCGATCCGCACTCGCCCTGGCAGCGTGGCAGCAACGAGAACACCAACGGGCTCCTGCGCGAGTACTTTCCGAAGGGTACCGACCTGTCCTTCCACGGGCCCGGGATACTGGAAAACGTTGCCGCGGAGCTCAACCGCCGGCCCCGCAAACGCCATGGCTACCGAACGCCCGCAGAAGTCCTCGCCACGCTAATCTCGAACCCAACAAATCAAACCGGTGTTGCAGACACCACTTGAATCCGCCTCTTGCGAGACAGGTAGGTTACGAGACACCACCCAAAGGACAGGTGTTCCGAAAGTAAGGCGCGTCTGCCCTTTTCAGTGCCTAGATCTTGCTTGTCTGGATACCCAAGAATCGGTGATAGGCGGCATGAACTTGAAGCCTTCGCGCATCATCCCGAGGCTCTAACTTGCTGGCTCGTGCCTCAGCTAGCTTGGTCTCACTTCCAACTTCGGGAAATTCGAAAACGTTGGCTGCCGTCTCGACTCCAAAGAACGACATGGACGTCAGCTTTTTGAGGACGACGTTCAGTCGTTCTTCAGCGAGGCCACCAGCAAGTAGCGCCTCTCGTCGCGAACCGGTACTCGCGATCGCCTCCGAGTCGATGAAGGCAAGCAGGGACTCCTCCATTTCCGGAATAGTCACTCCATTCTCAACGAGCAATGCTTCGTACGCGTATTGGGAGTAGACCGACTCCGCCTCCAGGAAATCCTCCTCTAGGACTCGGTCGTGGAGTCGGTCTACGGCCCGAGCCACAGCCGCATTGCAAAAAAAGACAATGTCTCGTGGGCGGGGAAGTGTGACCCGGAGAAGGTAGTCAGCTGTTGGTTCACCAGCGACTTCATTCGCAAAGTAGTCCTGCCACAGCTCCTGGGCTACGCCCGGTTTTGCTTCGCTTGTGAGGAATCTGGCCTCGACGACGGCCCGAAGTGTCTCGTGGTCCTTCCACGCAATTGTGGAGATAGGGAGTTTGTCGGGCTCGCGCGCCTCGGAGCGCAAATACGTGTAAATGTCGCTTCGAAGGAAAATCGCCACGGTGAGCTTGATCGTGTCGCGCCAATAGTCATGCCGTTCAAAATCCATAACGACTCGGCCACGTGCTGTTAGTAGACCGAGGATGAAACGCGCCATGACGCGGAAGTCGGCACCGCGTTCCCAACCCTTGTCGAGATTGTCGATGAAGACCGCGACGCGTTTCTTACCCTTGAGTACTGGTCCCAGTTGGGCGCGCAGCGCAGCAAGGGAGGAGGCGTGAAACGCCTCATTGATTAGGTTCCTATCAGTCTCACCGGAGTCAGGCATAGCCTGCATGAGGCCGGCAAGGGCTTGTTCCAAGCGCACAGATAGCTCCGCAGTCATGTCGTAGGGGAGGCCGTCTACGAAGTCCAGGAAGCCTTGCTCGTCAACCGAGAAGGGAACCGATTTATTTCTGGCTCTTAGGCGTAAGAGCAGCGCGGCGGCTACTTCAGTCTGAATGAGGAACTGCCACATTGAGTCGAAAAAATAATCGTGCTGAAGATCTGGCAGCTTCTGAACAGCGGCGAGGATGGCGGGAAACTCAAAACTCGGTGGCTTGATCAGAATGGCTAAGTTCGTTTTATTAGCCGAAACGTGCTCAAAAGCCTGGGACGCGTTCGCCGTTTTTCCAGTTCCTCGATGGCCGATAAAGATCGTGTCGCGTGCTGCCACGACATCGTGGTAACCGGATGTCTCTAGAAAATAGTCGGCGAGTTCGGCGCGCTCATTCTCCGCGACGTGTTCGCCGAATCGAATGCCTCCCAACTGACTCTGCAAACTTTTTCGGGGTGTACCCCAGGCAATGCCCTCGAAGGTCAAGTCACCGAGCCATTCTCGGGTGAGCTGGAGACATTCCTCGGCAGACGTATATCTACTCAGTTGAGTTTCGTAATCAAATGGCGCCGGATAATCGCCTTCGGCCACCATAAGCACAGGCGTGTCTAGACCTAGCCCGAGGCCGCCGACAAATGCGTGGCGGTTGTTATGGATGACCGATCTATTTCGGTCTGGCCCCGCAAAATGGATCAGCATTCCCGCTGCACTCGCGATGCGGGGTGCAAACCAAGTGATGGGGTTGAGGCTTGACTCGCTCGGGTCTGACACGACCACGTCTAGGCCGCGCCGCCGCCGTTCGTCTACTAAATTGCTCAACCGATTTGACGCTTCGAATGGCTCAAACGTGGAGCAGTAAAAGAGGCTGCGACGCTCGCGTGCATTCTCGGGAAGAACAGGCTCAATGATGTCGTCGTAGATCGCGGTCAAGGTTTGGACGGGATTCTGTCTGGCGAATTTGTCCAGGAGATGCTGGCTATTTCTGTAGGAGGTGTAGCCAACCTCTTTCAGGATGGCCAACTCCTCCCACAAACGCTGATGGGATCTAGAAGTGGAGTCGAGAACGAACCAGAGTGGTTTCCCGCGTCCTACGGCGTACCCGGCTTCGAAGAGAACGTTGGGATTCGGAAGCGTCAGGTCGAAGACCGCCATATCGCATTCGTCGATCGCTCTGAGCACCTGTTGGATCACCAGCTTGCCGTCCACTTCGAGATCCTGCCACGTCCGAGCATTCTCCCCAGCGGCTCGCAACCCCAACGCAGTGGCCCGCATGACCTCGGCCTGCGCTGTGGGATATTCGGGATACCCGAAGAAGATGTTGTCGCCCATGACTTGTGCCCCCAATGTTGATCTGACCGTAGCGCATGCATTCGGCGCCAGGTCCAGTCATCAAGGAGGTGCCGTCTCGTATCCCTAGGGTTTCGAGACAGTGGCTATGTCAATTACCGTGGCAAAGGCTTGACGCGCCGTATCAGGTGAGTGGTACAGTCAGCTGTATCAATCGAATGATACGGCCCAAGGAGTGGAAATGCTCACAGTGACGATAGCTCCAATTGTCGGGCTTGTCCTTGCCGTGTTGTGGGTCGGCCTTCGCCCCCCGAGAGGCGCGGCTGGCTCGCCACGGAAGGTACGCGGTTTCACTCTGGTCGGCGTCGGTATCGCACTTTCCGGTGCTCTGATCGTCGAGTTGAGCGGGAATAACGCTTACTCAGCAGTGACTTCTCCTTTGCCGCTGACTTGGGTGCCAGGCGATTGGCGGTACGTGGTTCCGCTCATCTCCGGTCTCGCGGGCGTTCTCGTGTTGATGCTGCCGTTGCTCGGCCGCGGGTCGAGAGGGTCTGCGCAGCTTGCGCGGCGGACTGCCTTCAGCTTCGCGGGAGGCAGGTGGCTCGTCTTCGCTGGCGTACTCATGGGGATAGTCGTCATACTCAGTGTTGCGGCCGGGTTTGCATCTAGCCCGGACGAGGTCGGCCGTTACCGCATGTTCGCGATGGATTCTGGTGCGGCTGAGATTCGTATCCTGATTTATGGCTGGTACTACTCACTCCCGAGCCTTATTGCCATTGCGCTGTTTGCTGGAGCCGCGGCATTCACGCTGAGTGTGATCGCTCATCCTCCGCTGGCTGCCGACACGCTCCACGACACCGCAATTCGGAGGGAACGAACGCGGAACGTGATGGGTGTCTTTGCCGGGGGTCTTCTCGTGCATCTCGGCGCTGTGCTGACCTTCCTTGCCTATACCGGGACAAGCAATGTCGGAGTATTTCAGGGCGAGGACATCATCCCGATCATCGCGCCGTTTGCTGCTTTTGGCCCGCTGCTCTGGATGCTAGGCGGGGCGGCATCTGTGCTCGGCTTCGCTTGCTGGTTCGAGATCGCGCTCAGCAGTGTGCGGCGTCCCGCGCGTCGACGAGTGAGCGTCTCCTGACATGGAGATCGAACTCCGGGGGTCGACGCCACCCGCTGATCAGATCCGCGAACAGATCAGTGGATTGATCGCGGCAGGGCGAATGGGCGCCAGCGAAAAGCTTCCTTCCGTGCGGCAACTCGCCCGTGACCTCGGCGTCGCACCAGGGACCGTTGCCAAGGCATATCGGGCGCTGGAAACGGATGGTTACGTTGAAGCACGTGCGGGTGGCAGCACACGCGTCAGCGCGAAAGCAAGCCCCACTCCTCGTCCCGTAATCGAAGCGGCTCGTCACCTGTCAGTCATCAGCACGTCTGAGGGTGTTTCCTTGGATGAAGCCATTCGCCTGCTGCGGGTGGTCTGGCCAAACTAGCAACTCCAGCGGCGCCCGGAGCTCGCAAACGATGCAAGCAGGGCCTGAGACGTGTGTCGTAACCTCCGTGTCTCAAAACCCATGGGATACAAGGCACTAACGCCTGCTCCGGAGCGACGTGGGCATATAGCTCAATGCGCCAAATAGTTATCACAGAACGCCGCCACAGAGCACCAACAGTCGCAGCCATCGCCCAACCCAAAATCCACGGCTTTTGCGGGACCTAGAATAAATGACTGGATAAGTGACATTTCTTCTTTTGTTGGAGGCGAAGACTCGTCTGTCACGCAATCGGACGTATAAATGACAGAGGCGAGCATGTTCGTCGAATGTATGCGCGTGCCAAGAGCCAACGGGTCGCAGGGCACTGACCTACAACGAGACGCGCTCCTGGCCGCCGGCGTCGCTGCAAGGTACCTCATGACAACTAGGCATCCGTCAAGAAGGATGACCGGCCGCACTTGGCGGCCTGCCTGAAGGCGCTGCGCTTAGGCGACACGTCCTGGTCTGGAAGCTTGAACGCCTCTGCCGAGTTGTCTCGAATGCATTAACGGGCCACTTCGGCCAGGGCCCCCCAATTCGGGACGATGCGCTTCAGGCTCAGCGGTAGAAACCAAGTTCGATCAGGAATTTTGGTGAAACCGTCCCTGCGCGCCTTGACCCCGTATGTTCAGGATGCTCTTTGTCTATTCACAGGGAGTTGCAATTCTGCTTGACTGCGTTTTACAGGGCGGAGCCGCTTTGGGGGTAGTTTGCGCACGCTGAGGGGGAACCATGGCCGGTATCCGGCGCGTCGTGAACACGACGCTTAGTGTTGTGCTCGCATCACTACTAGTTGTTGGAGTCGTGCAGCCGGTCAGTGCTCTTGGGTTCAAAGCGCTATCGGCGTCGGTGTCAGAGGAAACGCCCGATCCCTTGCTCCCCGATGAGTCTATGAAGCCGCAGCTGCCCACGAGCGAGGCGCCGCAGGTAGGCGATTTTTCGAATCCTCCGATGGACAGTAATCCGATCGCACCGGTGCCCGCTCCAGCTCCGGTGAGTCCGGAGGAAGCGCCGGACGTCACGGACTTCGACAAGTCGACCGCGAAGGTGCTTTCTGAGGGCGAGTTCGAGCGGACATATCAGGGTCCGGGCAACACGAAGATGACGGAGTTCTCCGACGTTCCCCTGAACGTGAAGGTCGGCGGCAAGTGGAAGCCGGTTTTGACGGACCTGTCCGGTCGTGGGCCCTTCGCATTGCTGGGCAAGGGCGGGGCAGAAGTTGCCCAGCACCCGTTGGCACCGGTATTTGCCGAGCGGGCTGACGAGTCCCCGTTGCTCAGCGTCACGCAGGACGGTCGAAAGGTGTCCTTCTCGCTGGTCGATGCGTCCAGTGGTTCGCTACAGCGGGATCAGTCGCCGTGGGCGGAGAGCAAGGACACGGTTACCTACCCGGAGGTGTTTCCGAACACTGACCTGATCTATGAGGTGCAGCCCTCTGGAGTGAAGGAGCTTTTCGAGCTGTCCAAGAAACCAGGGAAGTCGGGACGGGTGTCCTGGCAATGGCGGATCGACACCGGTGGCCTGCAGCTTCAGGTTGACGAGAAGACCGGCGACATTCTGTTCACCGACGAGAGTGGCGCCGCCCAGCTGACCGTCCCGCGCCCGATCGCCTGGGACTCTGCGGGAATCAAGGGCGATCGCGCGAACACTCAGGGCGACGTCGCCGTCAAGGCCGTCAAGGACGGCAATACGTGGTTGTTGACCTTGTTCGTCGAACGCGACTGGCTCAACGACAAGGACCGGGCGTACCCGGTGTTCGTGGACCCGGACCTGTATCAGAACGCGAGCGAGACGCACGCGTACAAGACCAACGGGCAATACAACCACAACCTCGGCATCCAAGTCGGCAATACCAACTCAAACGGCACGTGGCGCACGATGGCGCTTTTCAATTGGGGTTCCATCGCCGGCAAGCAGGTGTTGGACGCGCAGATCGCCCTCGGATCTCAGTCGTCTGACAGCACGACGACCGCCCGTACCGGTGCCCTGTGGCAGTCGAACAACTTCAATTACAACAACCTCGGTGCCCACCTCGGTACCGTGAATTACACGAACGGCGGCGGCAACGTCGACAACGACACGTTCACGCAGGCGATGGCGTCATGGACCGCTGGCGGCAGCACGTCGATGTGGTTGACGTTCACGGGCGAAGAGATCAACGGCTACACCTATAAGCAATACAAGGCGTACCAAATGTACGTGTGGTGGAAGGATTTCCCCACGCCGGGGACGGCCGTAGCGCCCTCGCCGAGCAATGGTGCCGTCAACGTCGGGTTGACGCCGACAGTGAAACTGGGCGGATACACGGCGGCGTCGGGGACGTCGCTCTCGTTCTGGTTTAAGGTCAGTGAGAACCCTAACCCTGACGTGTCGCCTGTCTGGTCGTCCGGATATCAGGGTTCGGACACGCTTCAAGTCCCGGCCACCGTGTTGCTTCCGGGGCATAAGTACTACTGGAAGGGGTATGTCACCGATAACTATTCCGGGTGGTGGGGCGCGTCCTCTGAACGAGGCTCTGCGACGTGGAGCTTCACCGCCAACGCGCCGCCACTTGCAGACAAAGGGACCACTTCCCCCCCCAACAAGGGCGTTCTGGTTTCCACCGAGCCGACCCTATCGGTGAAGGCGCCAGCGAATCCCGAGAACCGGACCTTGAGGTACTGGTTCCGTGTAGCAACTGGGTCGGATTCCAAGCTGGGCGGGGTTCTGAACTCAGGCTGGCTGACTGTGCCCACGTGGACTGTACCAGCGGAGTCCCTTCAAGATGGCACCACCTACTCGTGGACCGTGGTGACGCGAGACCAGTACTCCGAGTCGGGCACCCCATGGGTGAATACATTCACTGTGAACAAGAGACTCGGCGCTGGCGGGCCTTCACCGTCGGATGCGGCTGGCCCAGTGAACGTGAACCTCGCCTCCGGAAACGTGTCCCTCAGTTTCTCGTCGCCGACCGTGACCACCGTCGGCGGGGCAATGGGCGTCGCGTTCAACTACAACTCTCAGTCGACATCGAACCGAGGACTGACCGGAGAATACTTCGACGCCGCCCCAGTCGTCGGACAGCCGCAAACCTGGAACATCGGCTCCGCAAAAAGGGTCATGGTCCGCACCGACCCCTGGGTCTCCTTCGACTGGGGTACGGGATCTCCCGGCGACGGAGTCCCCGTCGACGTGTTCGAGGCCCGCTGGACCGGTTACGTGAAACCTCCCTCCGGCAACTACACCTTCGGTGTGAAGCGTGACGATGGCGCCCGCCTCTACATCGACGGAACGACGATGCTGGACCAGTGGACCAACACTTCTCCAGTCGACGTCCAGTGGGGTGCCTCGAAGACCTTCACCGGAGCAGCAGTCCCCATACGGCTGGAATACTTCGAAAACGGCGGCGCCGCCAATATCGGGCTGTGGGCGAAATTGACCTCCGGTGGTACGCCGTTTCTGGTCCCGGCGGAGTGGTTCACCAAACAACAGCAGATCCTTCCCGATGGGTGGGCGACCTCGACCATCCTCGCAGGAGATCAAGGAACCTACACCCGCGCCAGAATCGAGGAAGGCTCCATCGCCGTCACCGATGCGGCCGGCGGCACCCACTCATACATCCGAACTTCCACCGGAGGCTACACACCGCCAGCGGGGGAATCAGGTGTGATCTCGGTAGGGCTGGACAACAAAGTCACCCTCACTGATGGGAGCGGGGTCATTCACGTGTTCCGGACAGACGGAGCCATTGAACAGACACTGTCGCCTCTGGACGTGAACAAACCCGCCGCGCCGGGCGTGGAATACAGCGAGGGCCGGGTCAAACGTACCTTCGATAGGCTAGCCGGAGCCGGTCCCGCCCGGGACATCTGGTACTTCTATGGCGGGGACACGGTAGCCGGACCACTGACTAGCGCCGACTCGGACATATCTAACACCGCGTGCCCGCCCATGCCGGGCGCGGCCGCAACTCCACAGGGGATGTTGTGCCGGATCGTCTACCCCGGGCACAAACCGGGAGACCCGGACACCACACGGTTGCTCTACAACTCATACAGCGAGCTCACCGGCATCGTGGATCCAGGTGCCGAGGAAACATCATTCACATACGACTCCGCCCGACTCCTCAACGGCGTCCGCGACCCGCTGCAAACCGACTGGGCGCGCGTCCCCGGACGAACGGCATCAGACCAGAACCGCACCACGATCACTTATGACAGCGACAAGAACTCGCCACGAGCGACGAAGGTCACCCTCGCCGCACCCGACGGGATAACCACCGCAGACCAGCCTTGGCACCAGTACACATACAACCTGACCACCCGCACCTCGACCGTCGACGCTGCGGGACAGGGCGCGTGGGGCGCCCCTCCCACTGGGCATGTTCGCACGGTCACCTACGACGACGCGTGGCGGACGCTCGCTGACACCACGCCATCTGGACTGACCGGGACGACCGAGTGGAACTCCAAAGATCAGGTTCTCTCCAACACTGACCCGCTTGGCCGAAAAGCGACGACCCTCTATGACAGCCTGAACCGGCCCACCGACACGTACGGGCCGGCACCAACCGCGTGCTTCGGCGGTGACCGCAAACCCGCCGCCGGCTGCGCGATCACACCCGCTCACTCAGCGACCCGTTACGACGAGGGAATGGCCGGACTGTCCGCTGCCTGGTACGACAACGCCTCCCTCGCCGGGGTCCCGAAAGCATTCAGCCTGGGCATTGGCCTTAGCGACGGTTCAGTCGCTAAGGCCTGGGGCACGGCGGCGCCGACCACCGGGATCCCAGCCGACAACTGGTCGCTGCGGTTGACTGGCACGATCACGTTTCCGGCTGCGGGTACATACACTTTCCGAACCCGCTCCGACGACGGCGCCCAGATGTGGATCGACGACACCCTCAAGATCGACCAATGGGTGGCTCAAGCGCCCACATATTCCCCACCGGCCACCTTCACGGCCAGCTCCGCCAACCAGATCACACGGATCCGAATCCAGTACTCCGAACTGACTGGTGCAGCCTCCCTGGGGCTCTATTGGACCAAGCCTGGCGGAACTACACCTGAAGAGATCGTCCCCGGTGCTCAACTCGCGCCGGCGTACAACCTCGCCACGTCAGGCACAACCGACGACTCCATCGCCGCAGGTGCCCCCGCAGGCGTGACGAATCAGAACGTCCCCAGTATCAAGACCGCCACCGGCTACAGCAGCCCATGGCTCGGGCTGGCGACCACGACCACAATCGACCCGGCCGCGCTAAACCTTCGAACAGCCACCAGCTACGACGACTATCAGCGCCGCACTTCTCGGATGCTGCCTGCCGGTGTCGCTGCGGGGTCCAGTGTCGCAGCTGCCGGATCCCAGAGCGCCTACTACGCCGCAACGGACACAGTAGGGAGTGTGTGGTCCACCAGCAGCGCGATCTGTGGGGTGCCGGCATCGGCCCTGCAATACGGTGCGCTGAAGCAGACCACGTCGGCTCCGTCAGCCGACGGCAGTCGGATAACGACGCAGTTCGTGTACGACTTGTTGGGGCGCGCGACCGGAACCAAACGCAGCGGCGACCCGGCGTGGACATGCGCCACGTACGATGCTCGCGGACGTCTCGCATCCACTGTCTTGCCCGACTACAACGGCGTTGCGGGGCGCACCGTCACCAACAACTACGCCGCCGCTAACGGCGACCTCACCGCCGACCCGCTGACCAGCACCGTCACCGACCCCGCCGGCACGATCACGGCCACGATCGACCTCCTCGGCCGCGTACTCCGGTCGACGGACGTGTGGGGCGTGGTGACCACCGCGACCTATAACCTCCTCGGGCAGGCAACCACCTCCCAAACGACGGTACCCGGGAAGGCCCCATCGGCAACGGCACTGACCTACAACCTCAACGGCCAGGTAGAAACCATCACCGTAGACGGCACCTTGCTCGCCGACCCCGTCTACGACAATTCCGCCCAACTCTCCACCGTCGCCCTGGCTAACGGCACCAGCTTGTCTGCGATCGAGCGTGCCGCCACCGGTTCGCTCACCGCCCAGACCTGGTCCTTCCCGGGGCAGGATGGTTACACCGACCGGGTCTATCGCTCACAATCCGGACGAATCGTCGCCGATACGACCACCGACGGCACCGTGAATGCTAGTTCCACGTACGCGTTCGACGGCGCCGGAAGGCTTGTGACGGCGACGATCCCTCAACAGACGTTGACCTACCAATACGCGAACACGGGCTCCTGCGGTCTCAACGCCGGCGCTGGGCTGAACGGTAACCGCACAAGCAGCACGGACCAGACAGCGACCGGCACCCAGACCACCACGTCCTGCTACGACCAAGCCGATCGGCTCACGTCCAGCGGCGTCATCGGACCGGTCGCCAACCTGAACCCCGTCGCAGCGGGGATCGCACCGAGTGGCATCAGCTACGACTCCCACGGCAACACCACCAAACTCGTCGACCAAACCCTCGCGTATGACATCACCGACAGGCACGCACGCACGACGCTGGCTGATGGCACTGTCATTGCGTACACCCGCGACGTGAGCGGCCAAATCGTCCAGCGCACCGAAACACCTGCCAGCGGCCCGGCCAAGACGATCCGCTTCGCCAACACCCCCAGCGGGGCCAGCATCGTCCTCGACGGGGCCGGCGCCGTGGTGCAAACCACACGGTCGCTACCCGGTGGCGCCAGCGTCAGCACCCGCGCGGATAGCAGCCAGCTATGGTCCTACCCCAACATCCACGGGGACATCGCCGTGACCGCCAATGCGACCGGAACCCGCACCGGCGCATACCGCTACGACCCGTTCGGACAGACGATCGACCCCACCACCGGACAGATCGGCACCACGACGGCAGATGACGCACTGCCCGATACTCTCCCCGGCACCGACGCTGACCAGGGGTGGGTCGGCGGTGCCGGCAAACTCACCGAGCACACGGGCACGATCGCCACCATCGAGATGGGCGCGAGGCAGTACGTCTCGGCCTTGGGCCGTTTCCTTTCGGTCGACCCCGTCGAGGGAGGCGTAACCAATTCCTACGACTACCCGGCAGACCCGATCAACATGTTCGACCTGAGCGGGGAACGAGCAGATTGTGGAACGACTGCTTGCAACAACGCTCACTACTCCAAGCCTGGGGTCAACCAACAGACAGGTGCGGTCACCTCGACACGAGCCGTCCCGTCCCGCGGTCATAACACACCATCAATTCAGCCTAAGAAGAAGGCCTCTGAAGGTTGGCAAAATGCCAGCGCCTGGCTGTCAGTCATAAGCGTCGTGGCGCTAGCTGTGGCCTTGGTCCCGATTCCCGGCTTCAACGCTGTTGCCCTGGCTGTGTCCGCGGCCACGAGCCTTGCCTCTACCGGAATTGACTGCTTCATAACCGGCGACACGACAGGCTGTGCGATCGGCGGAGCCACGTTATTTTTGGGGGGCGCCGGCAAACTAACAGGAATAGTCGCAAAGCGTGTGACGGGCACGCGCATGGCAGGCAGGGGGGTTGTCCGATACATAGGTGCGCTTGAGACAATGAGTGGTGTACTCGGATCGGTCAACTCGGCCGGTGGGGCATATGGCAGGTGGTCGCAATGAGTGAATCCGTTGAGTATCGTGTTCGGGCGAGGGTTGCGGGAATGTCCATGTGGTGCTTGGCCCTCAGCGCAGTATTTTTCGCTGCTACAGCGCTTGTGGGAGGTATTTCCGGTTCAGTGATGATCCTGGTCTCAGGTGTGCTTTTTGAGAACCCTTGGTTGGTGGCGTTCTGGGGCGCCGCATCAGCAAGCCTTATTATGTCTTTCCTAACGACATTTCTTTTGGGTAAGCAGATGAAGCGGGAATTTGCGGCGGGGTACACGACCAGTCGGTTGGGGTATCCGAATTTGGAGCAGGTGGATGAGTCGACCGGTCTCATTGTTCGTGCGGCTGGGGAACCCTTGATATCGCGGCAGGAGCACCGCGCTCGAGTCCAGGCATTTAGGGCAAGCCTCGTGGACTCGTGAAGGCTAGTTCACCGCGCTGGGCCGTTATCGTACCGGGGGCTGTGTTCGGTGCGGCCATGGTGGGGCTCACCATCTATCGGATGCTTCGTGCGTCGGGCGATGATCCGGTGAAGGCCGCGGTGTTCTTTGGCGGTCTGATTGTGGCTTTGTGCGTGGTGGCCGGCATTGTGGCGATCGCGTATCGCGTCGCGTCTACGTCGACTCAGCGCTTGTTGACGGTGCTGGAAGAGAAACACCACGGCCAGGCGTTCGCTATCTTGAAGACCGAGGGTCTGCAGGCAGATACAGCAACCCTGGCTCCCGCGCTGCGGGGCGCCCCGTGGAGCAAACGCACGGTCTACGCCGTGGTTATGGTCGACGCCGATTCGATCACGTTCTGGGATGGCCCCGTGAAAGCACCGTTCGTGACCGCTCGGTTGGCCAGAAGCGAGGTGACAAGCGTCGAGGTCTCCCGCGGCCTGACGAGATTCTTCACAGTTCGCGCCTATGAGGTCACTCTCCTGCATGCCGGGACGATTCTGCGGGTGACGTTCGCGCCCGCCCTCGTCGGAAGCATGATCGTGCGGCCGATTGACGATGATGCTTTCATGGCCTTGCGATCTCCTCTGACCGACACGAGTGACGCGTCACTCGGTCCCGCCTGATTTGAAAACCGGCGCTTCACCGGCGCGGCCTGCGTCGAGGAACTGAACGGGTGTGTTGGCACTCGAGCGACACAAGTTGGGATAAATTGCCGAAACAGGGCTGGGCTCGTTCACTGTTTCGCAGGGGGACCCTCATGGGCACAGAGCCAAGGTCCGTGGTGGCGTAAATGAGCGGTGCATGCGAGTGCGGAATTTGTGCTGCCGAGTGTGGAAATCGACACGAAACGGCCCGGGAGCCTCCGCTGAAGGGACCGTCCCGTTTGCTCCGCCCGGGAGAATTCGCAGTCACGCGCGTCTAAAGGAGCGCCCGCCCTGTGAATAGCGTCGGGAACTTCACGCTCTCCGCCTCCACATCTGGATGACGTTGTCCGCGGCCTCCGCCTCGACCACAACCCGCTCTCGCTCCAGTTCCGCGGCCTGGCGTGCTCGGACTTTCCCTGCCACGTCCAGCAGATCCCACATTTGCTCGCCGGTTACTGACACCCCGCGGGCGCCAGTGCGCCGGGTTCGGCCGCGGATCAGGGCGTAGTGGGTGCGGAACACGGGTGCCCCGATCGCAGCCTGGGCGTCGTGGAAGAACACCACGTTGGATACCGGCCCGCTGCCGTCGTCGAGGGAGAGGAAGACGACGCGTTTGCCGCTTCGCATCGGGGGTGTGTGGGTGGCGCGGCGGACCCCGGCGACCAGGACTTCGGTGCCGCCCGGCAGGTTGACGAGGTTCGAGGCGGGGGTGACCCCGAGTTCTTTGAAGAGGGGGTAGAACCGGGTCATTTGGTGCTGGCTGACGGCGAGGCCGAGGTCTCGGAGTTCCACGTCTGTTTGGGTGCGGCCGCGGAGGTCGAGGGCGGTGACCGACCGGAAGAAGTCGGGCAGCGGAAGCTCAATGTCGAATGCGAGCTGGTCGGGTCCGACGGGGAGGGCCTTACCGCCGAGGCCTTGGATGTGGGCGAGGAGGTCACCGCGGCGGGCCCGGTCGTAGCCGATGAACGAGTCGAGGGCGCCGACCCGGGCGAGGGCTTCGAACGTGCGCCGGCGCGGCCGCACCCGGTCCCGGAAGTCTTGCAACGAGGAGAACGGTTGATGCTCGGCGATGCGCTGCCGCTCGAGCGCGCTGGAGCCGGCGAGTTCGGGCAGGGCGAGGCGGATGGCGAGCTGCCCGTCGCCCAGCTGCTCTACCCGGTAGTCCAGCGCGGACTTTTGGACATCGAGGCCGAGGACGGGGACGCCGAGGTTGCGGGCTTCGGCGACGATCAGGTCTTTGGGCCACATGCCGGGGTCGTGGGTGAGGAGCCCGGCGAAGAACGTCGCCGGGTGATGCGTTTTCAGCCAGGCGCTCTCATAGGTGGTCCGGGCGAACGCCGCCCCGTGCGCTTTGGCGAACCCGAAACTGCCGAATCCGGACAGCACCTTCCATGCCCGGTCGATGACCGGCGCGGGGAACCCGCGGGTGGCGGCCTGCTTTCGCACGTACGTTTCGATCTCGGCGAGGTCGCCGGATTTCCCGAGGTGCCGGCGGAACACATCGGCCTTGCCCATCCCGCAGCCGGTCAGCTCGTCGAAGAGGCGCATCACCTGTTCGTGGAAGACGACGACACCGTTGGTTTCGGCGAGGAACGGTTTGAACCGGGGGTGCATGTGGTCGGGTGCGACTTCCCCGTGCCGCGCCTTCAGGTACTGGAGGGGCATGTTCGCTTGCATCGGTCCGGGGCGGAACAGGCTGATCTCCACGGTCAGGTCGTTGAACACTTCCGGTTGGAGTTTCCCGATCAGCTCCATCTGCCCGGGCGACTCCAATTGGAAGACGCCGAGGGTGCGGGTGGTGCGGAGCATTTCGTAGGTGGGTTCGTCGTCGAGGGGGACCCGATCCAGGTCGATGGTCTCGCCGGTGAGTCGCCGGTGCTCCTCGATCGCGTACGCCATTGCCGACTGCATCCGGACGCCGAGGATGTCTAGCTTGATGAGACCCATGGGGTCCATATCGTGTTTGTCGTACTGGGACATCGGTAGCCCCATCCCGGAGCGTTGCACGGGCGTCCGGTCCAGGAGAGACGTGTCGGAGAGGATGACGCCGCAGGGGTGGACGCTGATGTGGCGGGGGAGCCGGTCGAGCTTCGCGGTCAGGTCCACCAGCTGGCTCGGTATCCTCATCGGCGGCGTGACGCTCGCTGCACTGGCCGCGACGGTATTCCTGCGCAAAAGCAAGCTCTTCGTAGGAGCGCGGGGCACCGGAATCGCCGGCGCCCTGTCCGGATTCATGAACGTGACCGCAGGCGTGGGCGGGCCGCCAATCGCCATCTATGCCAACTCCACCAACTGGGAGTACAAAGAGTATCTGGCCACCGTCCAGCTTTACTTCGCCGGACTGAACGTTCTGTCGCTGCTCGCACGGGGAGTGCCTGACCTCCCGACGGCAGGATGGGCGGTCGCGGTGGGAGCCGCGGTGGCAGGTCTCGTGATCGGAAACCTCCTCAGTTCAACCATCAACGAGTCGGTCGCGAAAAAGGCGGTCCTGGCCATCACGGGTATCGGCTCCCTAGCAACAGCGGTCCAGGGCGTGTTGACTCTTTAGAACGACCGACGAACGCCACGATCCCCGAACGTCAACGACATGATCCGCCCAATCGCTGTGATCGGCACCGGAACGTCTTTCCTGCGACCGCCTGATGCTGACCACAATTTGGCGGGAAGAAAGAGGGCGTGGCGAGAGAGCGTCGCGGGCCCTGATTCCTCGCGGCGGGTGCTCCAGCATCCTGCGGAATGGTGATGCTCGCTGGGGTCTGGGGTTTCACTCGCTTCCCGTTGGCGCGGTCAATGGCCATGTAGGTGCCGGGTGTGGGATAGATGAAGCGCTGGAATCCGTCCTTGTCTGGTCGGCCTTTCGGCTTCATCGCCTCCGGACTCGTCTTTCGGGCGACTTCCGACGAGGGTGAGAGCACCCCTCGCCGGCGTTCCGGAAGGATTCCACCAGCCCTCGGGCGAGTATTAGGGGGCTGGCGCACAATTCCTCGGCATGCGCTTGCACTATTGCAAGCGCTTGCAGTAGCGTGACCCGAGGGTGTAGTACCTCGTTTACCGAGTTCCGCTTCCGCGGCCCGCTCGCAATCGCCCGTTCCCAATGGAGCGCGTCGGCGTGGTCCGCTGGCGCGCGCGACAAGGAGTTCCATCGTGCGCAGATCAACCCGTCCGTTGTTTGCAGCGGTGGCCGGCCTGGCCCTAGTCCTGACCCTGAGCCTCGATGTAGGAGTGACAACGCCCCGGGCGGATGCGAGTCCGCCGGGTGCCAAGGACGTCACGGCGACGCTTTTCGAGTGGTCCTTCGCATCGGTCGCCCGGGCCTGCACGGATACCCTCGGTCCCAAGGGGTATGGATTCGTCGAGGTCTCGCCGGCCCAGGAGCACATCCAGGGCTCGCAGTGGTGGACCTCCTACCAGCCGGTCAGCTACAAGATCGCCGGGCGACTCGGCAACGAGGCCGCCTTTTCGAGCATGGTCAGCACCTGCCACACCGCCGGTGTCAAGGTCGTGGCCGACGCGGTGATCAACCATATGAGTGCGGGTTCCGGCACGGGCACGGGGGGCACCGTCTACAGCAAGTACGACTACCCGGGCTACTACCAGAACCAGGACTTCCACTCCTGCCGGACCCCGATCACCAACTACAGCGACCGCTCCGACGTGCAGAACTGCGAGCTCGTCGGCCTCGCCGATCTCGACACGGCGAGCACCTACGTGCAGTCCACCATCGCGGCGTACCTCAACCACCTCAGCGCCCTCGGCGTCGATGGTTTCCGGATCGACGGCGCCAAGCACATGGCCGCGGCCGACCTCTCCGCCATCAAAGCAAAGCTGACCAACTCGAGCGTCTACTGGGCGCAGGAGGTCATCGCCGGCGGGAACGAGGCGGTCCAGCCGGGCGAATACACCTCGACCGGCGATGTCGACGAATTCCGTGGGGCCTTCGACCTCAAACGCATGTTCACCAGCGACAAGATCGCCTACCTGAACACATGGGGCGAGTCCTGGGGCTACCTCGCGAGTAACAAGGCGCGGGTCTTCGTGGACAACTGGGACACCGAGCGCAACGGCTCGACCCTCAGCTACAAGGACGGCAACACTTACACGCTCGCGAACATCTTCATGCTCGCCTGGCCCTACGGCTCGCCGAACGTGTACTCGGGCTATGAATTCAGCAACACGGATGCCGGCCCGCCGACTGGCGGCACGGTCAACGCCTGCTACAGCGACGGCTGGAAGTGCCAGCACGCCTGGCGGCAGATCGCGAACATGGTCGCCTTCCGCAATACCGTGACGGGCACCTCGGTGACGAACTGGTGGTCTAACGGCAACAACGCGATCGCCTTCGGTCGGGGGAGTGGGGGCTTCGTCGTGATCAACCACGAGGGTGGCGCGATCAGCCAGACGTTCAAGACCTCCCTGCCCGCAGGAAGCTACTGCGACGTCCAGCACGGCGACCCCGGCGCGGGCGGCTCCTGCTCGGGCCCAAGCTACTTCGTCGCCGCTGACGGAACCTTCACCGCTACCGTGGGCGCCGGCGACTCGATCGCCCTGCACGCCGGAGCCCGCACGTAAGGGGATAGCCGACGCCATAGCTAGGGCTTCCGCGGCCTCGATGACTGGCCAACACCGACGTGCATTCCGTCTCCACGTGGCGATCGCGATGTGCGTTGAGGGTCGCCCCGACCAGTTCGTCGCGGTTGTACGCGCCAAACACGCGAAAACCCCGGTTCCAGAGGTCTTGAGTGGCATCGGCATCCAACAGCACGTGCGGGGTGGCTGACGTGAATGGGTAGTCGGCGTTGTTTGTCTTTTCCAGCTCATACAGATCGGCCGAGGAGGTCACAGTCAATTCGGAAACGCTGAGTCCGGCAGCCTGAACTCGCGAGAGCGCCAGGCGGAAGTTCGACAGATTTGGCGGATCCGCCAGTTCAAGCCGAGCACTCCAAGATCGGCCGACGACAGTGAACCCTCGTGCCTCCAAGCCCTCTCGCTGTGGATCAACGTCTCGCAACATCAACGATCACCGCAACGACGAGTGCCGAAGGTGCCACGTGGAAGGAAGGCGTCGCGGCGCTGGAGGCTCGTTTGCGTACTCCAGCGGGTGGGAGTAGCTCGTCGTGTGCTGCTGTCTCCCCAGCGGCCCTGTCGCTGCGACCTCCCGGCCGCACCGCTGGCAGCATCTGGCGAGGCGTACGCCGTGCAGACGGGGGTCTCGGCGTCCAGTCAGGACGCGAGCACCGTCACGTCAAGCGCGGGCGTAGCGCAGCGCAAGTTGGCGCAGGGTGGCTTCGATACCGGCGGCGTTCTGCCGAGGAAAGCCGAGCAACTCAAAGACCTTGCCCTGCACGGCTGGGACGGTGCTGTAGTCGAACGTCTCAGTGACGCGCGTCGACGTGGGCGTGAGCGGCGTGAGTTCCCAGCGCCACCGGTGGCCCGCTGGGCTACTCCATTCCACAAGCCGACCGTCCTCGAAGCGCGTCACCGTGCTGGTGATGCGATACCGGAGTCCGTGCTGCTTCATCGCTACCGAGAATTGTGCGCCCTGGCTGAGCCGCCGCGGACCCGACACTGTGTCGCGGACGGTGCCCGAGCCGTCCAGCTCACCGTGACGGTGCGGATCAGCCACCAACGCGAAGACGTCATCGGCCGAAGCCGGCACCTCGACAGTGCGCGCGACTTGGCGCGGTCCTTGCTCAACCTGTTCGACCGTCATGCTCGCTAGCCTAGGTCGTTCCCAACCGCCACTCCCCCGAAACTTCAGGACCTCGGTGACTTGGCGCCGAATCTGCGTCCGTCGAGGTCCGGCCTGCGGACAGCCCGCAGCTCAGTGTCGCCGAGATTGGGAACAATGGTCTTGATAACGAATTTAGATTTAGCGCCAGATGTTCGCCTTGCATTCTCACCTCTGACTCCTGACGATCTCGAATCAGTTTTTGGCGTCTTCAGCGATCCCGACACGTGGCGGCACTTGCACGTGGGTCGTCACAACACTCGAGAGCAGTCCAGAAGGATCGTCGACGACGCCATCAAGAGCCGGCGAGAACATGGCATTGGTCAATGGGCGGTTCGTGTGGGCGACCGGGGATCGGATGATGCGCTGAGAGCTGGCACGTTCGTCGGTACGGGTGGAGTGAACATGACTCCAGCGCCCGTCTGGAACCTCGGGTACCGTCTCTCCCCGGCGACGTGGGGGCGAGGTTTCGCGACGGAAATCGCCATTGCTGCGGTCGTTGCCGTCCGAGCACAAAGTGACTCGGTTGCGAGATCCCGTCAATCTGGTGCTGGCATTTTAGCGGTTGCTAAGCTCACGACATGATGTCCGGACTGGAAGATCAGAATGTTCCCGCCCCCGATCGTGGGCCGGGGGGGATGCGAAGCTTCCGTTCGGAGCTTGACAGCACGCACTACACCGCGGTCGACGAACACTGGGCAGGCGGTCTCCCAGCACAGTACGGTGTCGCTCCGCGGGTGCGAATTGGTAAGAGCAAGTGGTTCAACCTGTTGTGGTTGATTCCGATCGGCTTGGTGCTCTTGGTCATCGGCATCGCGGTAGCGAAGGGGATACGCGAGCTCCCTGCCGTGCAGGATTTCATTCAACAGTATCCGGGCGAGTCTGAGCTTCCGGAGAACGCGCCGGTGGGTTTCCCTGCATGGCTGGGCTGGCAGCACTTCCTGAATGCTTTTCTGATGATCTTCATCATCCGCTCCGGCGTCACAATCATCGCCGATCACCCGCGTTTGTACTGGTCCAGACACTCCACACCGGGTAAAGACTGGTTGCGTATGCAGAAGCCGGTGCCGAGTGATCCGCTGTATACGTCGAAGCAGGATTCGATCACCTTGCCGGACGGCGTCGGCTTGCCAGGGCGTCGTCACTCCATCGGGCTCGCCCGCTGGTGGCACCTCGGCGTTGACACGTTGTGGTTACTCAACGGAATCGTGTTCTACGTTCTGATCTTCGTCACCGGCCAGTGGATGCGCTTGGTCCCCATGAGTTGGGACGTCATCCCGCATTCCATTTCGGTCGCAATCCAATATCTGTCGCTGGACTGGCCGACGGAAAACGGCTGGGTCAACTACAACGGTCTGCAACTGATCGCCTACTTCATCACCGTGTTCATCGCCGCTCCGGCCGCTCTCATCACCGGGCTCGGGATGTCACCGGCGTTGTCGACCAAATTCCGGACCATCAGTTCGGTCTTCAGTATCCAGGTCGCACGATCACTCCATTTCTTGGTGCTCGCCTGGTTCGTCATGTTCATCATCATCCACGTGACCCTCGTGCTGACCACCGGCGCCCTCCGCAACCTCAACCACATGTACGCGTCACGGGACGACAGCTCCTGGGTCGGGTTTTTGATCTTCGCCGCCTCGATGGTGGTCATCATCGTCGGCTGGGTGGCGGCGACACCGTTCACGTACCGGCATCCGCGTGTGGTGCAGAAGGTGGGGTATGCGCTGATCGGTCCCGCGCAGCGGTTGTTCGAGCACATCGATTCGAAGCCGGGTCAGTACACGGAGAAAGATATCTCTCCCTATTTCTGGCATAACGGTAAGTTCCCGGAATCGGAGGAGTACAAGAAGCTCCAAGCTGGCACCTTCACGGATTACAAGCTGCAAATCGGTGGGCTCGTTGATAATCCGGTGGAGTTGGACCTTGAGCAATTACGGGCGCTGTCACACCACGAGCAAATCACGCAGCACTTTTGCATTCAGGGCTGGTCGGGTGTTGCGAAGTGGGGCGGCGTCTCAATGCAGACCATTCTTGACATCGCGAAGCCGAAGCCGGAAGCGAAGTGGGTGATTTTTTACTCCTTTGCGGTCGGTTCTGATGGTGGGATTTACTACGACGCTCAACCGATCGAGCAGATGAGTTACAAACTGACCATGCTGGCCTATGACATGAATGATGAAACGCTGTCGTTCGGTCACGGTGCTCCGCTGCGGTTGCGCAACGAGGTGCAGCTCGGTTTCAAGCTGGTCAAGTGGATTAAGGGCATCGAATTCGTCGAAGACTTCTCCGAGGTCGGCGGTGGTCTGGGTGGGTACGACAACGACCATGAGTTCTTCGGCTATCGGCAATCCATCTGACATCCCACGCACTGACCGACAGGTTGGAACAACTTACGATTGGAAGTCGGCTAGCCACAGGTCGGGGCCGAAGACTTCGTATTGGATGTCTTTTGCGGGTATGCCGCGGGCGATTAGCGCGCTGCGGACGGATTGCATGAAGACCAGCGGGCCGCACAGGTAGTATTCGGCGTCCGTGGGCAGTTCGATGGTGTTGACGTCCATGAATCCGGCGAGTTCGCCGTCGATAGTCTGCGTGGATTTCGTGGGTTCCACATACCAGGTGATCAGGGATGCGTCGGGCATTTTTGCCAAGTCTTCCCTGATTTGGTTACGCAAGGCAAAGGTGTTTGCTGAGTTGTCGGCGTGGAGAAAAGACACCTTTCGTTGGCTACCGGTCTTCACAAGGTGGGAGAGCATGCCCGCCATGGGCGTGACGCCGATTCCAGCGCTGGCGAGAACCACCGGCCGGTCGGTGAACTCCAGGACCACGTCGCGGCCAAGAGCCCGAAAGCTGGACGGATTAGCGTTACGGGAACAAGTCGCCACGATGCTCACCGATCGGTTCAGCCCGGAACAGGTTGCGGGTCGACTGAAAGTCGAGCATCCGGAGAATCCGGAGATGCAGGTGTCACACGAGACGATCTACCGGGCCCTCTACGTGCAGGGCCGCGGATCGTTGCGCTTGAGAGTTGCCACCGCGTTGCGGTCAGGGCGTGTCACACGGCGCCCGCAGCGGTCGGAGGGTCCGCGGCCGCAGAGGTTCCGGGACATGGTGATGATCTCTGACCGGCCGCCGGAGATCGAGGACCGTGCCGTTCCCGGGCATTGGGAGGGCGACCTGATCATCGGCTCGACCTCGTCGAAGTCCGCGATCGGAACCCCTCTCGAACGGACTACGGGATACGTGATGCTGCTGCATCTGCCCGGGGATCACACCGCTCGCACCGTGGCCGACGCGATGATCGTGGCAATGAACACCCTCCCCGAACAGCTGCGCCGTTCGACCACCTGGGATCAATGAGCGGAGATGTCTCGACACCAGGAAATCACGATGGCGACCGGGATGCCGATCCATTTCTGCGCTCCGCACTCGCCCTGGCAGCGTGGCAGCAACGAGAACACCAACGGGCTCTTGCGCGAGTACTTTCCAAAAGGCACAGACCTGTCCTTTCACGGGCCCGGGATCCTCGAGAACGTCGCTGCGGAACTCAACCGCCGGCCCCGCAAACGCCACGGCTACCGAACGCCCGCAGAGGTCCTCGCCACGCTAACCTCAAACCCAACCAATCAAACCGGTGTTGCAGACACCACTTGAATCCGCCCGATATGAGGCGCCTAGGTTAAGTGACACACTAGATCGCGCAGGAGTGGTTCACTCCTAAGTGAAAATATCCAGCGATCAGAGCGACCTTGGATGCGAACCGCTTCAAGACCGCCCGCCTAGTGTTCCGGCCTCATATCCTGCGGTGCATGGGATCTCCGTAACGCTCGGTCGTCTCGTTGTTGCACTGGTGTCCACTTGCACGGATCACGTGGAGGGTTACATCTGGTCCGGCCTGTGCCAGCACCTGGGCACGTCGACGGGCCCGCCGAGGTCGAGCTGGCCGTGGAGCAAGACGCCGGGGATTCCGGCGAGACGGTCATCATTACGCAGCAGTTGGTCTTCCTCGAGCCGGGCCCGGTGCGTGAAGTAGTGCGCCACGATGCGGGCGAACTGTAGCTGGAATGTGGGTCGGTGAAGCGAGGGCTGGGTGCCGAGCCGGGTTCGAGCGAGACGGCGGCGTCTCCCCAGTCGCACCAGCGCTGCGCTGCGTATCACTGTGGCGTCGTCGCTGTGGTTGAGTAGGCGGTCGTAGGCGGCGACGCGGTCACCGTCGCGCTCGGAGGCGGGGACTCCCTCGTGGAAGCGCTGTCATTTCTCGGGCAGGTAGCGGCCGGTCTCGTGGCGGAGCCAGCGCACGCCGCTGCGCTGGGTCATGTTGACGGAGACCAGGACTAGGGTGCGCACGTGCTGCGGTAGCACTTGGCATAGGTGAGGGCCAGTGTGCAGCCCCAGGATCCGCCCCAGAGTCACAGCTCGGAACGGTGGAGTACCGAGGGTGGCTTGTGGCCTATTTAAATACCCGACGCTAAGTGTTTGTGGCGTTCGGCAGCGATCGTTCGCACGACATGCCCAGAAGTGGAGGAGCGCCTGTCACTTACCGTGTAAGCACCAAGGTAATGAATGCGACTCTGAGCGATACGTCATCCCGAGGCACCCATCGAGTCCACCTCGCCAAATCGATCTCGGTCGTTTTTGCGGCACTGACCTAGGGTGGACGCATGGACGCTGACATCAACTTCTACTTCGACCCGGTCTGCCCCTTCGCCTGGATGACGAGCAAGTGGGTGCGGCAGGTGCAGGAGCAACGCAACTACACCGTGGACTGGCGGTTCATCTCGTTGCGCCTGATCAATGCCCAGGTCGACTACGACACGCACTTCCCTCCCGAGTACGAAGCTGGACACACCGCCGGACTCCGGCTTTTGCGGGTAGCCGCCCGCGCGCGAGCGGAGCACGGCCGCGAGGCGATGGCGCCGCTATACGCCGCCTTCGGGACCCACATTTTCGACACCGCCCCCGGCCCGGACAACCATCGGACCGAGGGCGAGGTGCGTGAGCTCCGCGGGACGCGTGAGTTTGCGGAGCCGATCCTCGCCGAGGCGGGCCTACCGCCCGAGCTGGCGGAAGCTCTCGACGACGAGTCATGGGACATCGAGATCCAGCAAGAGACGGACGAGGCACTCTCGCTGACGGGAAAAGACGTGGGCACGCCCATCATCCACTTCGAGCCGCCCGCCGGTGCGGCCTTCTTCGGGCCGGTGATCAGCCGGCTGCCACACGAGGACTCGGCGGTCGAGTTGTGGGACCACGTGGTCGGGCTGGCCCGCTTCCCGGGTTTTGCCGAACTCAAGCGCAGCCTGCGCGAGCAGCCACAGCTGGCCGCGTTCGGAGTCGACGCGGACACGGTCGGAAAGCAAGAAGACTGGCACGGCGGCAGCCGGCGGCAGCAGAAATGACCCCCTCCATTAGGGTAAATGCATGAATGAGACGAGCACCCTCAGCCACCAGGAGTCCATCATCGTCGAGGCGTCGGCCGCGTTTCTCTACGACCTACTCTCCGACATCACCCGCACCGGAGAGTGGAGCCCGGTCTGCACGTCATGCTGGTGGGACGACGAGGCCGAGGCCGGTCGGGTCGGTGCCTGGTTCACCGGGCACAACGAGCTCCCACACCGGACCTGGCAGACCCGGTCCGAGGTGGTCACGGCAGAGCACGGACGTGAGTTCGCCTGGGTGGTGGGCGGCAGCTTCGTGCGCTGGGGCTTCAGCTTCACCGCCGCGGAGACCGGGACGATGCTCACCGAGTCCTGGGAGTTCCTGCCGGACGGGATCGCCATGTTCGAGGAGAAGTTCGGCGAAAAGGCGCACGCTCAGATCACCGACCGCACCCAGCAGGCCCTCGGTGGCATACCGAAAACCCTCGCAGCGATCAAGCGGATCGCCGAGGTCTCCATCGACGTAGGGGCGAAAGCCCAGTCTTGACCGGGCCGCTCTCGGAGCGCATCGTGTCGTTGTAGAGCTGCCAATGACCGCGACCGGATCGCTTGGCGTGGAACAGGTCGAAATCGGTGTCGCGCACCAGGCTGGCTATTCTCGAGTGTTCCGTAAACAATGCGATGCCAATCGTTACCGTGGGCAGAATGTGGCGCCCATGGATGCTCAGCTCGGTGCCGACAGCAGCAGCGATGCGCGCGGTCAGGTACTGGTGTGGCTCGGCCGTCCCCATGCGGTCTTGCCTTCAACGCTCACGTTTCGTCCCTGGCAATCCTGCAACTCGGGACAGGAGCAGATGCCCCACCGGGCGGGCCGGCCCAGCGCACACTTCCGCTAGTCATTAGTGCTTCGATCCGTCACGGAGGATCGGTAGGTACTTCCACAAATCCCGCTGCGCCAGGTGGGCGCGTGCCCTGAGGCACGTCGTCCTGCGGTCATCCGCCGATGAGGGTTCGAAGGAGCGGCAGTCTTTGCGGGAATTACAATCAGTGACTGCATAGGTGACAGATTCAGTCTTTTGTGTGAATGGCAGCGCTAGATGGCGGTGAATTTGCATCGCTTCATGGCATGGGTGAAGGTTGCGCGCTACTGGTGAGCGTGGGCGATGACGTGGCAGACACCGCCCGCTTCGCAATCGCCTGGGTCGAGATGCTGGCTCGCGTCGATGATGTATTGCAGCTCTGTTTCAAGAATTACTAGTTCTTGTTGGCGGCGGTGCACATCCGCAAGTCTTTTCAAGAGGAGGTTGGAGACGTGTTCGCACGGCACCTCGCCAGCTTCTCTAACAGTGATGATGCCGCCAATTTCGGCCAATGTCAGACCAGCCGTCTGGGCAGACCGAATGAACCGCAGGCGCGATAGGGCCGCATCGTTGTAGCGGCGGTAACCGTTCCCCCCACGTTCGGCGTGATCCAACAGGCTGCGCCGCTCATAAAACCGGATCGTCTGTGCGGTTACGCCGCTCGCGATGGCCAGGTCTCTAATCTGCATATTCCCATTTCACCACTTGACCTTGCACTGCGGTGCAACGTTTACGGTGAAGGCATGGATGTTACGTTGCAGTACTTCGATGGGTGCCCGAACTGGAAAATCGCTGCTGAGCGGCTGGCGTTGATCGCGGCTGCATGCCCCGGCATCGTTGTGACCCGGCGGTTGGTTGAGAATCTGGAAGACGCAGAGACAATCGGTTTTCGGGGATCTCCGAGCATGCTGGTGGACGGAACAGACCTCTTTCCCGACCCGTCGGCTTCGGTCGGGCTGGCCTGCCGCATCTACAAGACCCCCACGGGACTAGCCGGCGCCCCAACACTGGAGCAACTGCGCGATGCGATCACTACAGCTTGAGCGGCATAAGTAAGGAATACGACCTGTTCGTGATCGGTGCCGGAATGGCCGGCACCACAGCAGCCAACAGGTGCGCTGCACAGGGATGGCGCGACACTAACCTTCAGCGGGCGGCTTTCGCCATGCTGCACTTGCCGATGGCGCACCTTCCGGGTGGGACTTATCGCTCGCCGCTGGCGGATCGTGACTCGGCCCATTCCGGCTGGTCCGCTCCCCACTGGCTGCCGATCCACCTGTAGCGATTCGGACCGCCGCTAATGCTGATCGCGGGTGCGGCACAGGTGACGGTACCTTCTAACGTTTCCGCGTTCACGGTTTGGATCTCGTATGGGCCGGCTTCGGCCTGCGGGGAATGAGGCTGGGCGAGTAGCTCGTGAGCGACCCGGGCCAGTGAAATGTCGACGGTCCACCCGTGCCCGTCGAGGTGGCGACGTCGAAGTGCTGACATGATCCCGGCGGCAAGTAGGTACCCGGCGGAGTGATCCAGTGCCTGGGCCGGCAAAGCTCCTGGCCTGCCGGTGCCGTCTGCGTGAATCTGGGCGATGCCGCTGGCTGCTTGGACAATGCTGTCGAATCCTCGGCGCTCGGCCCAAGGTCCGCTTTGCCCCCACGCGCTCACCCGGCCGATAACGAGCCCTGGATGGCGGTTGTGGAGTCCGACCGGCGAGAGGCCGAATTGGTTGAGGCTGTTCGGCCTGTATCCCGAGACAACAACGTCGGCGTCCGTCAGTAGCTGTTCGAGGCGGTCTCGATCCGGTTTGTAGCCGAGATCAAGGAGCGCGGAACGCTTCCCTTGCCCGGTGTCGAGGTACTGCCAGGGGAGTTCCGGCATGCCAGGATTGTCGATGCGAAGGACATCTGCCCCGAAGAACGCGAGGCTGCGAGTGGCCACCGGCCCGGCTATGACGCGGGTCAAGTCGAGCACCCGAACGCCCTCCAGGGGCGCGTGTCTGTCGGCCGACCCCAGGCTATGGAGGCCCGAGTCTCCTGCCTGTTGCACCAGGCTGATGAAGGGAGCTGCTTTCAGGGATTGGGCTTGAGGATGTCCTCTCCAACTGCTCGGGCTGCGAACCGCGCTGATCACCGCACCAGAATCTGATGCTTCATCCTCCAGATCGAGGGCGCTGCGGCGCGAAATTGCGCGAGCGACAGCCTCGGTGGTGGCGGAGCCAGCCAATCTCAGAAGTGAGCGCAAAGCCGCTTCGTGATGGGGATAGTTGGCGTGAGTGCGAACCCAACCGTCGCTCGAGGCGAAGAATCCGGACAGGGGCGCCCACGCTGGCGCGGGGTCCCCGTTCCACCGAAATAGTTGGTCACTCCGGAAGGCGCCGGCGACCAGTTGCGGCGCAGAGCCCACCCGCGGAACTTCGTCCGCCTTCGGATCCCGCACTTCCGAACGGACAAGGTGCAGTAACGAGGCCATCAGCTTGGTCGCCGCGATGCTGTCCGCGGCAAGATCCCCGACAGGCAAAGGCGACGAAAGCGGCACCGGCCCGGACAAACGAACACGATCGGCTAGCTCCGGAAGTTCCGCGGAATCGGAGAGAAACGTGCTGAGGAAGGTGCCCATCGGTTGCCTCCCACGCCCTCGACCGTGCACACGTGGGCGTGAAACCAGGCGACCATCGGTGATTCCCACTTTATCCCCATGTCACGGAGTGCAATTGATGTCATGAGGGGCCGAGCAATCACGGGACGGAATCAAAACGGGGGGAGAGCCGGCGATAGGCCAGCCAAGGAACCCCTTCCGCAAAGGGAAATGAAGGTCGAGGTCTATCGAACCTGGCATGTGAGTCGAAGGCCGAATGGGTGTGGCCCGGCTAAATACCAAACGAGCGCGCCGAGTAGAGGCGCGAATACGACGGCGATCATCCAGAGGACTTTCTCCACCTCGGACTGGTCGCGGGTTCGCGCAAGGCGGTTTACGCGGTCACTCGTTCCGGCCGGCCTGCTCCACGGGCAAGGTACGTTTGATGGGCGGAGTCAATTAGTTGCTAGTTTGATTCGCACCTGAGAAAGAGACCCCATTTATGCGCTCTCGCGCCCATACAACATCCTGGCTGCGCGCCGCAGCTGCCATTATCGCCACCGTCGCTCTGGTTACGGGGTGCAGTGCCACCGCCCAGAACACCGCGGCCGACTCCACTACCCTGACCTACGCCATCAACGGTGGCACGCTCAGCGGCGGCAAGATGGACATTCACTCATCGGCCTTCCAAGCCACCGCCCTCGTGATGCGCAATTCCTTCGATTCGCTCGTCTATCAGAAGGCCGACGGCTCCTTCGTGCCGTGGCTCGCCACGTCGTGGCAGATCTCCGACGACGGCCTGCAGTACACCTTCGACCTGCGCGATGACGTCACCTTCCACGATGGCGAGCCTTTCAACGCCGAGGCCGTCAAGGCCAACTTCGAGCACGTGGTCGCTCCCGAAACGGCGTCAGCGGATGCCGCCAGCCTCATCGGGTACGCCGAAACCGGTGGCTTCTACGCGGGCACCGAGGTCGTTGACGAGTACACCGTGCGGGTCGACTTCAGCCAGCCCTACGCCCCGTTCTTGCAGGCCGTGAGCACCGCCAAGCTCGGCTTCTACTCGCCCGCGGCGCTGCGTGAGAACGCAGCCCAGCTGCCCGCCGGCGGCCCCGGCATCTCGGTGGGCACCGGCCCGTACGTGTTGAGCGAGTACACGCCAGACCAGAGCATCGTCTTCACCGCGAACGAAAACTATAACTGGGCACCGGATGGCAGCACCCACCGGGGCGCGCCGGCCATCGACACGCTCGAGTTCCGCATCCTGCCCGAATCGTCGGTTCGCACCGGCGCACTCACGAGCGGTGAAGCACAGATCGCCAGCGACATCACCCCGAACGCCGTGGGACAGATCGGTGACGAGTTCACTATCGAAAACGTGACCATGCCGGGCCTGCCGTACACCCTGTTCCTCAACGAGGCGCACGGCGTCTTCGCCGACGAGAATGTGCGCCGCGCCTTTGCCCTCGGAGTCGACATCGGTCCGGCCGTGGAGAGCATCTACCAGGGGCAGGCGGAACGCGCGTGGAGTATCCTCTCCCCGGCCACCCCGAACTCCTACGATCCGAGCCTCGAAGACAGCTGGGCCTTCGACCCCGATCAGGCTAATGCCCTGCTCAACGCGGCCGGCTGGACCGAGCGCGACTCCGAGGGCTACCGCATGAAAGACGGAGCCCGACTCAGCGCGCAGTGGCTCGCCTATAACCCTGTCTCCGATGCCAACGCGAGCTTCGGAGACGTCGTGCAGTCGGACCTGCGCGAAATCGGCTTTGAAATTGTGCGCGACAACCGTGAAATCGCCCAGTACTACGAAGCATTCGACCAGCGTAATTACGACCTATCAGACTGGAGTTTTCCCAGTGTCGACGCCGACGTGTTGCGCGCCCACCTGCACAGCGGCGGCTACAAGAACGGCTCATCCACCGCCGATCCGGTCGTTGACACGCTTCTCGACAACGCCATCGCCACAAGCGACCCGGCCGAACGCGAGTCCCTCTACCAGCAGCTACAGCAGTGGAACGCTACCCACGTCGCCATGGTTCCGATCACCGTGCCCACCGCGATCACCGCATACAGCAAGACCATCGAGAACCTGAGCTTCGACCTGTACGGGCAGCCGCTCTTTTACGAGGCGTCCCTCACGACCGCTCCGTGATCGAACGCCACGGGCACGCACGCGGCGCTGCCCGACCGGGCGCTCGCCTGCTCGGTCGGCTCGGCGGCATGGTGCTCGTGGTGTGGGGCGCCGCCACGCTGGGATTCTTCGCATTGCGGCTGATCCCGGGCGACCCGGTGAACGTGCTCATCGGGCTCGGCAACGTCTCGACACAGGTACGCGACCAGATCCGCGAAGACTGGGGCCTCGCCGACCCGCTTCTCGTGCAATACCTCGGCTACCTCGGCCGCCTCGTGCAGGGCGACCTCGGAACGTCGTACCGCAGGCAGCAACCCGTCGCCGACGTGATCGGCCAGCAACTCGTGCCCACCGTGCAGCTGATGGCCCTCGCCGTTGTGTTCGCGCTCCTGCTCGCGCTCGGGTCGGCATTGCTCGGGCGCGGCCGGCGCACAGCACCGCTGGCCGGCCTGCTCGAACTCGTTGCCGTGTCGTCGCCCACGTTTTGGATCGGTCTCGTGCTGATTAGCGTCTTCGGCTTCGGGCTTGGCTGGTTTCCGGTCGTCGCCACGGTGGGGTTCGGCGCTCTCCTCCTGCCAGCAGCGACCCTCGCCATCCCGGTGGCCGGCATCATCAGCCAGGTGCTGCGGCAGGGCCTCGATGACGCAGCAGCGCTGCCCTTCGTCGACACCGTGCGTGCCCGTGGTGCCAGCCACACCCGGCTCGTCGTGCGCCACACCCTGCGCCACGCCGCCGCCAGCAGCATCACGCTCACTGGGTATATGGTCGGCTCGCTGCTCGGCGGGTCGGTGCTGGTCGAGACCGTCTTTGCCCGCCCAGGGCTTGGCCGCGTAGCCCTCAACGCCATCGTTGACCGGGACGTACCCGTGGTGCTCGGCATTATCGTGCTCGCCGCGGTGGCCTTCTCCGTGATCAACCTGCTCGTCGACCTTGTCGCCGACCGCATCGACCCGCGCCTGGAGACTAAGCAGGCCTACGCATGAGCGTCCTCGTCGCCGTCCGGTCACGTCGAGTCAAGCGGATGCCCGCCCCGGCACTCTGGGCCGCCGCCGGGTTCCTCGTGCTCCTCGTGGTGTCGGCCCTTCTGCCCGGGGTGTTCACCGCCGCTGACCCCCTGCGCACCGACATCGGTGAGGCGCTGCTGGCGCCCGGCCCCGGGCATCCGTTTGGAACGGACCAGACTGGCCGCGACGTGTTCGCACGGGTGATCTACGGTTCGCGGTACTCGCTCGCCATTGGCTTCGGTGCCACGCTGATCGCTCTGGTCGTGGGGCTCGTGATCGGCTCATTCGCTGGGCTTATGCGCAGCCTCGGCGACGGTGTGCTGAGCCGCGCCATCGAGATCGTGATGGCCTTCCCGGAGTTTCTGCTGGCCCTGATCGTGATCGCAATCATCGGCCCGGGGGAGGCGAGCCTGCTCGTGGCCGTGGCCCTCGCGGTGATCCCCTCATACGCGCGCGTCGCCCGGGTGCAAACCCTCGTGGTCAAGCGCGCCGGCTACGTGGAGGCCGCGCGCACGCTTGGTGTGTCGCCCGCGGTGACCGTGCTGCGCCACGTGCTACCCAACACCCTCGGCCCGCTGCTGGTCATGGCCACCATGGGAGTCGGCACCGCTATCACTGCCGCAGCCGGCCTGAGCTTCCTCGGCCTCGGGCCGAAGCCGCCAACGCCGGAGTGGGGACTCATCCTCTCGGAAGGCCGCAATTTTCTCGCCAGCGCCTGGTGGATCGCCGTGTTCCCCGGGCTCGTGATCACCGCCACCGTGGTGTCGACAAGCATTCTAGGCCGACACCTGCAGGCCCGAAGCGCGCGGCGGCAGCGATGAGCGTCATCACGGTGCGCAACCTGCGCGTGGTTCTGCCGGGCTCGGCGACCGCCGTGGTCGACGGCGTCTCGTTCAGCATTGCCGCCGGGCAATGCCTCGGCATAGTGGGGGAGTCCGGTGCCGGTAAGACGGTGACCGGCCGCAGCCTGATCGGACTCACCCCGGAGGGCGCACGGGTCACCGCCGAGGAACTGACCGTGGCCGGAGTTGACGCTCGAGACCTGACCGAGCCGGCTTGGCGACGCCTGCGCGGTGCCCGCGTTGGCCTCGTGAGCCAGGACGCCCTCGTCTCCCTTGACCCGCTGCGCCGGGTGGGCGCCGAGGTGGCCGAACCCCTCGAGGTGCACGAACCCACACTCGGCCGCGCCGACCGTGCCGGCCGGGTGCTGCAGCTGCTCGATCAGGTGGCCATGCCAGAGCCCGCCATGCGCGTGCGTCACTACCCGCACGAACTTTCCGGTGGCCTGCGCCAGCGCGCACTCATCGCCTCGGCCCTCGCGGCTTCGCCGGCCGTGCTGATCGCTGACGAACCCACTACGGCCCTCGACGTGACCGTTCAGGCCCAGATTGTGGTCCTGCTGCGCCAGCTGAAGGAGTCGGGCCTCGCGCTGCTGCTGATCAGCCACGACCTTACGATTATCCGCCAGCTCGCCGACGACATCGCCGTGATGAAAGACGGGCGGTTCGTCGAGTTGCAGCCTGCGGCCGACCTGTTCGCCGCGCCGCAGCATCCGTATACTCGCGAGCTTCTGGCGGCGGCGTCGCAGAGCCGACCGCCGGCCCCGCCGAACACCGGCCCCGTGGTGCTCGCCGCGCGGGACCTCGCCAAGACCTACGGCCAGGCGGCCGCGCAGCTACACGCTGTGAACGGGGTCTCGTTCGAGCTGCGTGCCGGCCACACCGTGGGCATCGTGGGCGAGTCGGGGTCGGGCAAGAGCACGGTGGCACGGATGCTGCTGGGCACGGAAACCCCGGACCGCGGCGATGTTCTGTTGCACGGTGAGCCCTGGAGCCGAGTGCCGGAATCGACGCGGCGGGCCCGACGCGGCGGCATCCAGATCATCCACCAGGACTCCCTGAGTGCCTTCGACCCGCGGGCGACAGTACTGCAGATCCTGTCGGAGGCAATCGCTCTGGATGGCACCCGGCTCGGGCGGCGTCGACGGCGCGAACGCCGGGCGCGGGCGATCGAGCTACTCGAGCTGGTGGCACTGAACGATTCCCTGCTGGGGCGGCGGGCGCACCAGCTCTCCGGCGGGCAGCGCCAGCGCGTGGCGATCGCCAGGGCGCTGGCCCGGCAGCCGAGTATCTTGGTCTGCGACGAGCCGGTGTCGGCGCTGGACGCGTCTATTCAGGCCCAGGTGCTCAAGCTGCTGGCATCCTTGCAGGAGACGACGGGGCTGGCGATGGTGTTCATCTCGCACGACCTCGCAGTGGTACGCGCGCTCAGCCACGACATCCTCGTGATGAAGGATGGCGTTGTCGTGGAGCAGGGACCGGCTGCGGCGCTATTTCTTGCGCCGCAGCATCCGTTCACCCGAGAACTGCTCGCCGCGCACGCCACGGCTTAGTCGGATCAGCCAACGGCCGGGTCGAATCCATGAACACCAAGATCCGACTCATCACCCGCATCGCTTTCGGCTTCACATCCCCGACGCCCTGATCGCCCTCACCATGCTCAGCCTCGGCGGCCATAAACCGGTACTCCCGAGCAGGGTTTAACCCACGGTTACGACAGGACAGCCTTCACGACGACCAGTTAATTGTGATCATCCTCCGCCTCGGACATCGTCGGGAGATAGACGAATCCCGATAAGTGAACGCCCATCGGCGCACACGAAAGGAACAACATGACGGCTCTGGCCGCGCTGAGCTACGCGAGGACCTTTGAGCCCTTCGTTCGGTTGCACCGCCAGCAGAGCGTCTGGAGGTTTTCGGGCGTGCTGAGACCGCCTTTGGACACCGGCATGATGTGGTCGACCTCGAGCAAAAGGTGCGGCTTGGCAGCCACCGAGACGCTGCATTGCAAGCAGGCGTAGCGGTCGCGCTGCTTGATCTCGCCTCGGAGTCGCACCGTCATCAGCGTGCGCTGCCCAGCGGCCGACTTCGTCCAGCGGATCTTCGGGACGAGCGTCGCGGACAGTGCATCAAGGGTGGGAGTGTCGAGTGCGATGGTCGACGCCTGACCGCTGTTGCCTCCTGCGGAGGTGTACTGGAATTTGTAAACCGGGTACGGCACCTCGATGGGTGACAGGTGGGCACCGATCTGGTTCCAGAACTCGTCGGCGTGACGCTTGATGATGAACTTCGGCGGATTGATTCTCGCGGTGATCTCTGCCTCGCGACCCTTGACGTTGGAGACCGCCTCCTCCAGCCGCGAGATGTCCTCGGCGACACGCTGAACGTCAGCCAGGGTCTCCTGGTCGGCCTTGATGGAGAAGTACTTCATGACGTACTTGATCGGCTCGACGCTGGCATTGCGGACGACCTGGAGAGATGTGTTGTGCACTTGCGGCGCGTAGTCGGAGACGTTGCGGTCGCGCCGATTGTTCCACGCCGAGTTGTTCTCAAATGTGGCCAGGTGCGCATACTGACCCGCTGAGGACGCTCCCAGCTCAAATGAGCCCTGCGAGCGGATCTCGGCCACGTAGTTCACGACCTCGTTGTGCCCGGCGACAACGACGGCGATCTCGGATCGCAATGTTTGGAACTGGTCGGAACTGGTCGGAACTGAAATAGCGATCCTTGCGGACCTTCCAGATGATCGGGCTGGCGATCAGAACCAGTGCAAGCGCGGCCAAGGCGGCAACTCCGCTTCCGGTGGTTCCGCCAAGGACGAGGGGCGCCGCAATGAGCAGCATGATTTAAAGCGGTTTGGGCATGATGCCATCTTTCCGTGATGTGACGTAGACAGGCTCATACTGGCGGGCACTTCTGACACAAATGTCTCTTATCCAGCAAAAACGGGTCAACACCTCCAGTGGAAGCGAGGCAGAGGGCAGAGGAAACTCATGCGGGCTGGCGGCTGCGGATTAAATGACGATGCACGGCCAGGGATGCTCGAGTGGCCGCTTTTCGGCGCTGCGAATTGTCCTGCTCGTGCGATGGAGTGATGAGTGGCGAGTGGGTGCGCGCGGTTATGTTCGGAGCGGCGGGTCGAGTTCTGCGCCGTCTGCGGCGCCGGGTAGCACCTTGAGTGGCCAGTTGGCCTTGTAGTTGGAGTGGACATCGCGGTCCCGACGTCGAGTCGTTGAACATACCGGCCCCATGCCCGTTGGGGCAGTCGGGTTGCCTTGCGTTGCCTGCATGGCACGGTCGGCAAGGAACTTAGACCGACCACTAATGCGTTGCCACTCGCGTTCACGGAGTTCTCCCGCCCGTGAACAGATACGCAATCATGGGTACGCTTGAGCCCGGTGCTACTGGCAGCATCGACTGGGATGATTACGGCAGCTTCCCGATCGAAATCACCGAGGTGGTGCCCGACGGCTCGTTCGGCTTCCGTTGGTCGGGAATCCCCGCAGAAGAGCTCGACGAGTACTCGACGCACGTGCGCTTTACCATCGCCGATGCTGGTACCGGGACGGATGTCACGGTGATCGAATCGGGCTTCGACACACTCCCCGGCGGCACCCGCTACCGTCGCGAACGTTTTGAGCAGAACCGAGAGGGCTGGGACGTCGTACTCGACGAGCTCGCGATTTTACTCGAGGGTGTCACCCAGTAGTTCACGATTACGGGGGAGTCGCTCGACGAGTTGGCCACGTTGCTCGGCCGGTAGAGGATTATTTGACAGAGCGCAGAGGATGTACGCGAAAGTACCAAAAAATTGCCCACTGATTCAGTGGCCTGTGAGTTATAGGAACAGCCCGCCACAGGGTCGTGCTCAGAACTGGTTGATTCTGGTCTTAGAACAGGTCTTAAAACGAATGGCCTCCGAGATTTCGGAGGCCATTCGTCGTTGCCGGGGTGGATTGTCCTCGTGGGGAGGCGTTTCCTGACGAGGATCCCCTGGAGGCAACAAGGGCCCCGGTCAAGTCACGTGAACGCCGACTGAAGCAACCTGCTTCGGCGTCGACTTGGTTCAGGCGCGCGCTACCGTGCGTGAGTGCGGGCGAAGGCGGATGCCGCGGCGACCTGCTCCGGCGCCGGCCGCACCCCGGTGTAGCGCTCGAACTGCTCCGCTGCCTGCAGAGCGATGACCTCGGCCCCCGTGATCACGGTCTTTCCTGCCGCGCGCGCGGCCCGGATGAGCGGAGTCTCCGCGGGCAACGCCACCACGTCGAACACGCAGGTCGCGTCGGCGATCACCTCGGCGGAATAGGACAGGTCGTTCGCCTCGGCACCGCCGGTCATGCCGATCGGGGTGACGTTCACGAGCAGAGGTGCGGTGAGACCGGTCGGCTCGGCCGCCCAGCGGTAGCCGAGCTCGGTGGCGAGAGTCCGGCCTCGGGCCTCGTTCCGGGCGATCAAGGTGCCATGCTCGAACCCGGAATCGCGGAAGGCCGCGGCGACGGCCTTCGCCATTCCGCCGCTGCCGCGGAGCAGGAACGGAGTGGTCGGGTCGAGGGCGCGCGCGCGGATCAGATCGGCGGCGGCGATGTAATCCGTGTTCAAGGCCCGCAGGCAACCGTTGTCGTTGACGATCGTATTGATCGACGCGATGGCGCTCGCCGAGTCATCCAACTCGTCGACCAGGGCGATGACATCTTCCTTGAAGGGCATCGACACGGAGCAGCCACGGATGCCCAACGCACGCACGCCGCCGATCGCGGCGGCAAGATTCGTCGTGGTGAACGCCTTGTAGATGAAATCGAGCCCCAGCTCGGCGTACAGGAAATTGTGGAAACGCGTGCCGAAATTGCTGGGCCGGGCGGCCAGGGAGATGCACAGGCGGGTGTCTTTGTTGAGCAGGGGCTGCAGTGTCATGCGGTCAAGTTTAGGAGCGGAATCGCCAGCGGAAGCCCGGGCGGAAGGAGCGGGACCCAGTCAGCCGGCGGTGGACTCCCGCACGATCAGCTCCGGTTGGAACTCGATCTGCTCGTGCACGAAATCGTCGCCGCCGGCGGCTTCGCGCAGCAGCAGGTCGACGGCCGTGTGGCCGATCAGGGCGCTCGGCTGGTGGATCGAGGAGAGCGGCACGATGGCTGCCGCCGCGAAAGCGATGTCGTCGTAGCCGATGAGCGCCACGTCTTCGCGGACCCGCACATCGCCCAGCATGCTCAGGGCCTGCAGCACGCCGATGGCGAGCAGGTCGTTCGCCGCGAACACGGCGTCCAGCCGGTCGACCGGGTCGCGGGCGCGCAACTGCTCGCCCACGAAACGCCCCTGCAGCACCGAGAGGGACTCCGTGCTGATCACCTCGAGCGACACGTTCGGATGCTCCCGCACGGCCTGCCGCGCGCTCTCCAGCCGGTCGGCAACCTGACGGATGCTCTGCGGCCCACCCACGAACGCGATCCGGGTGCGCCCAATCGAGGCCAGGTGCTCCGCGGCGAGGTGCCCGCCGGCCACGTTGTCGACGGCCACGGAGGAGAAGCTGTGGACAGCCGTCTGCCGGTCGACGGGAACGGTGGGGGTGCCGCGGGCGCGCAGCCGCATGAGCCGGTCCCCGACCTCGCCGAGCGGGGAGATCAAGACGCCGTGCACACGCTGCTCTTCGAACAGGTCGAGGTAGGCACTCTCTCGGTCGATGTTCTCGTCGCTGTTGCCGAGGAGCAGGGTGAGGCCCTCTTCGGCGGCTCGGTCCTCGGCGCCGCGCGCGACATCCGTGAAGAATGGGTTGGCGACGTCGAGCACGACGAGCCCGATGCTGCGGCTGCGGCCGGCCCGCAGTTGCCGGGCAGCGTCGTTGCGCACGAAGCCGAGGTCGGAGATTGCCGTCTGCACCCGCTCCACGGTTGCCGGGGAAACCTTGCCCGGCCGGTTGAGCACATTGGAGACGGTGCCGACCGACACCCCGGCGCGAGCCGCGACTTCGCGCACACTCACCGTTGCCATCGTCACCCTTTCGCCTTGCGCTTTGCTGCCTCTAGGTGAAGTGTGAATCACCGCGCCGCAGATTGAAACGAATCAATACACGAGACCCATTCGAAGTCTCGGTTGAATCTCATTTAGGGGATTGCACTTTTTCTGCTGTTGACGGACGCCCCAACCAATCCTTATATTCGCTGAATACACGTTCTCTGAAACGATTCACCCTTGTCGGTGCCGTTGAGCCATTCGGACCGGTCGTCGCCCTCGCAGACGGGAACATCGAAATCCTCCCCGGTGAGATCCATGCCCTGGTCGGCGAGAATGGGTCCGGCAAGTCCACCCTCGCGAAAATCCTGGCCGGGCTCTACCGCCTCGACGCCGGCGAGCTCCAGGTCGACGGGCAGCCGGTGTCGTTCCGCACCGTGGCCGACAGCAAGGCCCCCGGCATCTCCGCGATCTATCAGGAACCCACCCTGTTCCCCGACCTCACAGTGGCCGAGAACATCTTCATTGGGCGCCAGCCGAAAGGCCGACTGGGCCTGATCAGCCGGGCCGCCATGCGCACGGCCGCCGCGACCTTTTCGACCAGCTCGGCGTGCGCATCGATCCCAACCGAGCGGCCGAGGGACTGTCAATCGCCGACCAGCGGATCAGCGAGATCGCCAAGGCCATCTCCCAGGGCGCCACGGTGCTCGTCACGGATGAGCCGACCGCCGCGCTGTCGGACATCGAGGTGGAGCGCCTGTTCCAGGTTGCCCGCAACCTGCGGGCCCAGGGCGCGAGCATCCTCTTCATCTCGCACCGCTTCGACGAGGTGTTCGCCGTCTGCGACCGCATCACCGTGATGCGGGAGGTCGCCCCGGTGGGCGACACCGTGCTCTCCGTGAAGGGGCTCGGCCGCGCCGGCCTCTTCGCAGACGTGACCTTCGCCGTGGACGACCCCCGTTTTCTGGCACCCGGGGACATGCCGGCGCGCATCCGTTCCTACTGCGCCGAGCACGGCTTGCCGGTGCCGGGCACCCCGGTCGAACTCATGCGCAGCATCGTCGAGAGCCTGGCGGCTGCCTATGCCGAGACCCTCCGGGTCGTGAGCGAGCTGTCGGGAAGGAGCATCCGCGCGGTGCATATCGTCGGCGGTTGGTCGCAGAACGACCTTCTCTGCCAGCTCACCGCGAACCGAACGGGGCTGACCGTGCTGGCCGGCCCCGTCGAGGCCACCGCGATCGAAAACGTGCTCGTGCAGGCCCGTGCCCAAGGTCTTGTGACCGGAAGCCTCGACAGCCTGCGCGCCCTGGTCGCCCAGGCCTCCGCCCCACGGCGCTACCGGCCCACGGCCTGACGTGCGCCGGTGCTACCTGCCTCGGGGCAGAGCCGCCCCGACTGGCTGCCGTGCGCCCCCAACCAATTCGACGGAGATTCTGCCAAAATCCGGCCATTCCCACCGAGAACGGGCGGTCTAGAGCAAAATCTCCGTCGAATTCGTTCGGCGTCGGGCTGGACTGTCGCCCTCGGTCCGCGGTCGAGAAGGGGCCAGGGTGGATGGCGCACAGGGGCGCCTACGTCCCGGTGGGGTCCGGGCGGTGATGCGTGATCAGGATCGGGTCGATCGCGCGAGGCGGCCGCTCAGGCCCAGAGGCCGATGCTGAGCTGGAGGCGCGCGTGGCTGCCGAGCACCGCCTGCCCCATCGGGACGATGGGAACCGGCAGCTGCCATTGCCCGTCGCTGGACTTGCCCGGTGCCCAGTCGAGCTGGTTGGGCAGCTCTGCTTGTTCGGCGATTCGAACGGCGAGGGTGCTGTTCCACTCCCAGATCACGCTTCTGGCCGCGCCCTTGTCGTTCACCTCGACGTCGACGATGAGCGTGTCCTGCCAGTCCGCGATCTGCTCGAGGTGTCCCCCGAAACCGAGGATGCCGCCCGTCTCCTTGAGTGAGATGATCTTGAGGTCGAGGTCGAGGTCGAGGGCGTAGCGGCACTTACGCACGTTCTTCGGCTGCAGGAAGATTGTCATCGACGGGACCGGTGACAGGGGCCCGGCGATGCCCTTCTCCGTGGCGTTCAGATCGATCGGGCAATAATGATCGGCCGTCTGCTCATGAATAAGCGCAGGCACGCCACGGATGGCCAGCCTCGCCTCGCCCTGCCAGATGCGGTCGTTGCGATCGAGCTCCACCCCGTGCGGGGCGACCTCCACCCGCAACCCGCCGAACAGGAAGCGGGAAAGGTTCTGGTACGTTTCCTCGGAGTTGACCAAGCCGTATCGACCCGAGTGGGAGCGATGGATGTAGGCCCGCGCGCCCCCGTAAACGTAAGCGTTGCGGATCGCGACGAGACCATCGCTCTGCACGCCCATGACCGCGGACGACAGCCCGGCGGCCACGGAATAGTCGCGTGAATTCGTGCCGACGATGCTGAGGATGCGGTAGGGAGGGAAGGAGCCCACCATGCCCGGGGGTCCCACCGGCCCGTTTTCGGGTCGGTTTCCCGGGCAGGGTCGTGGGTGGCCGACAGCATGTACTCCTGCATGTGCCGGGGGAGAAGATATCGCTGCCCAGCGGCCCGAACCGGTCCATGAGCCAGCCCCCGATCGGCCCGCCGAGCTCGGGGGAGATTCCTCCATGCGGGGTCCCGATCGTGCAGAGTTTCGACACCGCTTCGGCGGGGTCGGCCAGTTCGCGCTGCAGGACGGTGCGGCAGATCAGCCCGCCCATGGAGTGCGCCACGAGGTAGACGGGTGGTCCGCCGCGAGTCTTGGCATGCACCAGATCGATGAAATCGACGAGACCCCTGGCCGCGCGGCCGATGTCGTACGATTGCGGCTTGACCCCGAATGTGCCCATGCGGCGTCGTAGAACTGGTGGATCCAAACGGAGTCCGGTTCCAGCGTTCCGGGATAGGCATTGATCAGGACGTTCTGCTGTCAGAAAAGCCTCGCACACAAATGACGGGGTAGCGCTCGCTCATCGCGTCTTCATTCGCGCGTCACGTGTCACGACAGGAGATCTTGGTGGCACGATTGGAGGCGTTCGACAAGCGGATGACGGTCCTGAACCGATTTCCGCGCTTACCCCACGCCGAAACCCGTCGATAAAGAGTTGAGAGGTGCAAGACGATGGACACAGAGCCGCGCGAAACCGCAAACACGACTATCAGCCTACTCCTGCGCCACGTGCGTGAGCGCGGTGGGGAGGGAGCCGTCATCGAGGTGCTCGCCCGAGCGGGCGTACAGCAGGATGCAAAGACTCTCCAGAACACGTCCGCGTGGGTCAGCTACGCCACCCGAATCCGGCTGTTCGAGGCCGCAACCGCGGTGCTCGGTGACCCGAACACCATGTTCACCGTGGGCACCGGTGCGGTCCGCGGTGACGTTCAGCCCGTGCTGGTGCAGCTCCTGAGTGTGTTCGCCTCACCTGGAGCAATTTTTCGCCAGCTGCCGCGCATGGTGCCGAAGTTCACCACAACGTCGACGATGGATGCAGTCCGGGTCGGACAGACCAGCGCGACCGTGCGCTACCGCCTCCACGACGGCTATCGTCCGTCCCGACTCGACTGCCAATACGCCCAGGGACTGTTTTCGTCCGTGCCGGCCATTTTCGGACTCGCCCTTGCCCACATCAGCCACCCGCAGTGCCAATCGGACGGCTACCCGGCGTGCGAATACGTGCTGACCTGGTCAACGCGGGTGCGTTGGTGGTCCTGGCGCACGCGGAGTCGCTGGGTCGACGCATCCCTCGGCGTACTGCGCGACAAGGTGCGGGAGGTGCAACTGGCCGCGGCTGACCTCGTTAGCAGCGACGATGTCGACGAGGTGCTCGCCCGAATCGTCGATCGCGCCGCCTCCGCCGTGCTCGCGCCGTCGTACCTCCTCATCGTCGAACCTGCCGGGGGCGGCGCGCCGTTGGTCCGCCACCGAGGGCTTGGCGACGAACGTGGCGCCGATCTCGTGGCACGGATGCTGCGCGGAGAGCAACTGGGCGAGCGCGCGCTGGTCGTTGACATCGCCTCCAATCGCAGGATCCACGGGCATCTGGCCGCCGTGTTCACGGAGGGACACACCGCGATGCTAGGAGATCGGGCCCTGCTCGAGGCCTACGCCGGACACGCGGCCGCGGCCCTGGACCTGTTCACGGCTCTCGAGGAATCCCGCCGGGAGGGAGTTCGCACTGCCGCACTGCTCAACCTCGCCCACCAACTGGCGATCAGCGACAGCGTCGAGGCGATCGCGGAAGTCATCGCGTCGGCACTGGCGGCGATCGTCGGCAGTGACGCGGCATCCGTTCTCCTCTGGGACGCCGACCTTGGTGAGCTTCGCCCTGCCTCAGCCGTCGGTTTCGAGCCTGCCGATCGCGAATTCTTCATGCGTACGACGCTGACTGTGGAGCAGACGCCGGAGCTTCTCGGCGTTCTCAGACGGCAGGAACGCGTTCTGATCACGGCTGACGACGCCAGCCCGGCCCTGGCGGAGCTGCTCCGTGCCATCGGTTCACACAACGTGATCGCCGTCCCCCTTCTCGCCGGGGATATGTTGATGGGCGTCGCAACGGCCTGCTGGGTTGCCCCCGTCGCGGCCGAGGTCCTGGCGGAGGCCATCACCCTGATCGAAGGTGTCAGCCACCAGGGAGAAACGGCCATGCAAAGGGCCCGGCTGCTCGAGACCGTGAGGCACCAATCCCAGCACGATGCCTTGACAGGCTTGCCCAACCGAGCGCTGTTCGCGCTGCTGCTCGACACCGCCCTGGCAGAGTGCCAGCCTCACAGCCGAACGGCGGTGCTGTTCTGCGACCTCGACAACTTCAAACGCGTCAATGACCGGCTGGGCCATCGCGCCGGGGACGAGCTGCTGCGGCAGGTCGCGGCTCGCCTGCGCGCCGAGGTTCGAACCAATGACACTATCGGCCGCCTCGGCGGCGACGAGTTCGCGGTGCTTGTCACCGATCTCGGCGGCGAAGATTCGGCCATCGAGCTGGCCCACCGAGTAGTCGGCTGCCTGAATCCCCCTTTCCACCTGGCCGGCCAGCACGTGCGCATCTCCGCCAGTGTGGGTGTTGCCTCGCACAGTGGACAGGGGGGTCGCGGCGAGCAGCTCCTCGACGCGGCCGACGCCGGGATGTACGACGCAAAGAGAACGGGACGGAATCAGATCGCCGTCGCCCGCACCGAGGTGCCGGGCAGTGCATCATCGAACCCGGAATCACCGGGGGACACCGACACGTCACTGCTGGTCGAGCTGGCCCGTGCCGTCGAGGCGAACGAGATGAGGCTCTACTACCAACCTGTCGTGGACATCTCCCGTTTCGGCGAGGAGACGGTGGTGGGCGCGGAAGCCCTCATCCGCTGGGCGCACCCGCGACTGGGCGTTTTGGCCCCGGGCGCCTTCTTGCCGCTGGCGCAGGAACGCGGCCTCATCACCGAGATGGATCTGTGGGTGATCGCGACCGCGTGCCGGGACGTGGTCGAGTGGCCGCAGTTAGGCGCTCGGCCTCTAGGCGTCGCGGTCAACCTCGACGCCGCCACCCTTCTGGACTGCCGACTCGTGTCGACGGTTCGTACGGCTCTCAACCGCAACGACCTCGCACCGGAGCGACTCACCCTCGAGGTGGTGGAGAGCAGATCACTGGTCGACCTCCCCGGCATCGTCGAGCGCCTCGTGGAACTGCGCCGCCTGGGCATCCGCATTTCCCTTGACGATTTCGGCACCGGCTTCTCGACCCTGGCCTGGCTCAACACCCTTCCCGTCGACCAGATCAAGATCGACCGCAGCTTCATTCAGGACCTTCCCAACGCCTCCTCCGTCTCCCTCGTGCAGGGAATCCTGGCGCTGGCGTCGAAGCTCGACGTGGAGGTGATCGCCGAGGGGGTGGAGACCACGGAACAGCTCGACAGTCTCCGCACCAGCGGCGCCGTGCTTGCCCAGGGCTACCTGTTGGGCCGCCCGAGCGCGACCTGGGACCCGATGGCTGGCAGCGCAGTCGCGGCGGCCCGACGCGGGGCATAGCGCACAAGTCCGGGCGTGCTCGCCTCAGATCGCGGCCTGGCCGCCGTCGGCCGGCAGGACGGCCAACTGATTCATCCGTTCGGGGACACATCGCTCGCGATGACCCGGGCACCCTCGCTGGCGAAACGGATGGCCGGGGCCCGGCCGAGCCCGGACCCCGCACCGGTCACGATGGCCGTCTGGCCCTGCAAACGGTACGGGGCGAATGCGGGTGCCATGGAATCCGAACGAGCTGGCGCTGATCGCCTTGCGGCTCTTCCGGAAGCGCGAACTCGATGCCTGCAGCGGGGCGGACGTCGCATCCGCCGCCAGGGCCAGCCGGCGCACCCTCTTTCGTCACGTCACGTCACGTCCAAGTCCGATGGCGGCACACGCCTTGTCGGCGGCGGCTGATGCGGCCCCGTTCTGGTGGGTCGAATTCAGCGTTGGAGAACAGCAGACGCTCGTCGGCCAGGTGATCGATCGGATCGGCCGTGCTCTGGGCGACTGAATGCAGTTGGCAGGCTCAGGCCAGCATGCTGCGCAGCATCCACGCCGTCTTCTCGTGCACGTCGAGGCGACGCACGAGCAGATCGGTGGAGACCTGGTCGGGCGCACCCTCGGCGAGGGGCAGTACCTCCCGGATGGTGCGGGCCGTGGCCTCGTGGGCGGCGACCAGACGACGGAGCATCTCCGGGGCATCCGGCAGGTCGGTGTCCTCGCGCACGACGGCGAGCTCGGTGAACTCACGGTAGGTGCCCGGCGCCGGGGTGCCCAGTGCACGGATGCGCTCGGCGATGTCGTCGACGGCCAGCGCCAGCTCGGTGTACTCGTCCATGAACATGGTGTGCAGAGAGTGGAACATGGGGCCAACGACGTTCCAGTGGTAGCTGTGAGTCTTGAGGTACAGGGTGTACGAGTCCGCCAGCACCCGGGACAGGCCGTGAACGATCTTCTCGAGCTGCTGATCCGGGATACCGATGTCGATTATCTGACTCACTGATGACTCCTTAGGTCGTGTGGGTATTCACGCTACACACCCGGGGTGTGACGCCGCCGTGAGGACCGGTGGCCAACCGGAGTGACCGCGAACCCGGTCAGTCGATCCGGGCCACGGTGACCGCGACCTCGGTCACGACCGGGTTGCCGTTCTGGTCGAGCTGATCCGTGATCGCATCGTGCACGCGGCGGCTCACGTCGGGGGCCGCGAAGGGTGCGGCGACGCCGATCTTGACCGCGATCTTCAGGCCGCCCTCCTTCTCGGAGACAGAGACGGAGACGGAGCTGGTCGACCGCGGCTTGCCGGTCACGGCTTCGACGGTGGTTGCGATCACCGAGGCGACCACGGTTGCCACGAGCGGGGCTGCCGAATACAGCGCATCCACGCCGGGGACTGCCAGCACCGCCCCGTCGAGTTGAGCGGTCAGCTGGGCCGGCGTCCCGGGGTCGGGCGGCGGCGCTTCAGGTGCAAGGTCGTGACTCATCGCTGCTCGCTTTCGCTTTCGCTTTCGCCGGCGGGGGTGCGGGTTGGTACAGGTCGCGGATGGTGATGTCGACGGCCTCGACGGCGAGTTCCGTGTGCTGGCTAAGTGCGGTGTAAAGCGCCTCCCGGAGCTGCTCGGCGAGCGGTGGAATGTTCTTGCCCTCCAGAACCGTGGCATCCACGCGCACGGTGACGGGTGCGCCGGGCTCGCTGACCTCGCCGTCGAGGCGGCACCGGCCGACGATGATGTTCGGCACGCCGTCACCGGCGGCACGCAGAATGCCGCGCACCGCACCTTCGGTCACGCTCAGGCGAGCGGTGGGGGAGGGGTGGCTGATCGGGATGTCCCGGCCCGCGCGCGCCTCCAGATTGATGTGCTGCAGAATCGAGTTGACCCAGCTGTCCTCGCGCTCGGATTCGCGCTCCACGTCTTTCCGGAGCAGGGCGCGCTGCGTGCGCCGGAGCCGCTGCATGCCGCGCAGGGCGATCTCGCACTCGGGGAAGCCGTCGATGCTCGGGTCTGCGGGGGTGCGGTCCCGGTCGAGGTAGTCGCTCAGTTCTTCGAAGGTGTGGCCCGCGAGCTCATCGGAGGGGTTCATCATCGCCATTCCTCCATCTCTTGGAGCAGAGTCTTCCGAGCTCGGGCGAGAAGCCCACGAACCGTTGAAACGGGAAGTTCCAGTTCCTCCGCGATCTCGCCGTAGCTGCATTCCGCGAGTTCTCGCAGCATCCAGCAACGGCGCTGGTCCTCCGGCAGATCGCCGAGGACACGCGTCAGAGCTTCGGTTTGAGACTCCACCTCCGCCAGTCTATGGGGGGAGTGGCTTTCCGGTGCCGGGGCGTCGGTGAGATCGACGTTGAGGTGCGGACGCCGGGCACGCAGCCGGTCGACGCTTTTCCGGCTCACGATCCGCATCAACCAGCTTCTGACGGCGGCGCCGTTGTCGAGGGTGGGCAGCTGCTGCCAGGCGGTGATGAAGGACTCCTGAACGACGTCGTCCATCTCGTCATTTGATCCCAGGACCCGGCTGGCATACACCCGCATCAGCGGGCCGTAGCGACGCACGAGCGCCTCGAACGCCCGAATGTCCCCGTCGGCGGCGCGGTCGGCCAGGGTCTGGTCGGTGAATGACTCAAACGGAGATGCGAGCGGTGCCCGGATTGGGGTCGTTGGCATCATTCCTCCACCCTCTCACCCGCCGTGTCCAAAAATTACTTGACAAATCCGTGTGACAAATATGCCACAACACACGTCGTATTACTGACAGCCTTTGTCAGCCGCAGAACGGAAGGATTCCCGATGTTCCACTCACCCGCCGTCGACGACAGCATATCCGCCGGTGCCGTCATGCCCACGTTCGATTCGTTGCTCGTCGGTCCGGCCGATGATGATGATGACGCCGGGGACTCGACGGCTGCGACCGCATACGTCTGGGGCACGCGCGCCTGGCTGCCACCGACGCAACACCACTGGAAAGGGAAGACGCTATGAGTGCATCCGACAAGATTGAAAACGCCGCCCAGGACCTCAAGGGCAAGGCCACTGAGGCCGTGGGCAAGGCCACCAAGGATGATTCCAAGGTTGCCGACGGCAAGGCGGAGCAGTCTTCGGCGAGTGTGAAGAAGGCCGGCGAAAACGTCAAGGACGCTTTCAAGCACTAAGTTCTTCACGCATGGAGCGTCAGATCCAGTCGTTGCGCTTGAACAGCACGTAGAGCAGTGCCGAGAGCCCCACGATCAGCGCGGCCGAGCTGTAATAGCCCAACGGCTGGGCGAAGCCGGGGTAGGGCACGTTCTGCCCGTAGAAGCCCGTGATGGCTGTGGGCACGGCGATGATGGCTGCGTAACCAGTCACCTTCTTCGTGATCACGTTGAGCCGGTTGCCTTGAATCGCCAGATTCGCCTCAAGGATGGCGGTGGCCTGGTCACGCAGGCTCTCCGTCCATTCCATGACGCGAAGCACATGGTCGTATACGTCCTGGAAATAGGGACCCATTTCGTCCCGCAGCAGGTGCAGATCGCGCCGCAGCAGCGTGTTCACGACCTCGCGCATAGGAAGGATGACCCGGCGTATCGTCACGAGACTCTTGCGCAGTTCGAAGGAGGCCCGCTGCACCGCTTCCTGCTTGGTACCAGGCAGGAAGAGTTGGTCCTCGAGTTCTTCGACTTGTTCGTCCAGTGCTTCAACGGCGTCGAAATAGCCGTCGACGAGGTGGTCGAGCAGCCCGTGCAGGAGGAAGGCCACTCCGTTCCGGGCCAGATCGGAGGCCGAATCCCAGCGGGCCACGACGGCCTCCAGGTCGAAGCCTTCAGTGTGCACGGTCACCAAGGCCCGGTCGGTGATGAACACCGCGATCTCGTGCGTGGTGACCTGAGCGGTCGCCACGCCGAATTCGGCCGAGTACGCGGACAGGAACAGGTGGTCGGGGTAGCGGTCGAGCTTGGGCCTCTGCCGCAGCGTCAGGGCGTCTTCGACCGCCAGCTCGTGCAGGCCCAGTTCGCCCGCGAGGCTGACGAGATCCTCTTCGCCGGGATCGGCGAGGTCCACCCAGACGACGGCGCCGGACAGGGCGAGGTGCTCAGACACCTCGGCGAGCGGGAAATCCTCGTCGACGAGAGAGCCGTCGCGGTAGCAGCGGGTACGGGGTGTGGGCACACTCCAGTCAAGCCCGATCTCGACCGATCGAATAGGTCAGCGCGCGGGGGGCTCCCAGGCGGCGACGGATGTGACGGTGTCGAGCACTTGCGTGCGTCCGGCATCCGTCAGCTCGATGCGGAGGCTCGGTGAGTCGAGCGTCATGGCCACGGTGAGTCGCGCGACGGCGTCCGTCCCGGTCCAGAGGAGTTCGAGTCGGTCGTCGCCGATGGCCGTCCAGGAGAAGTCGCCGTCGAAGGCCGGGTGCGTGCTGCGGATGCGGGTCAGGCCGAGCTGGGCCCGGGTCACGTCGGTCGCGAGGGCACGTTCGACCTCCTCCGCCGTGTAAACGTGGCGGTTGACGTCGCGGCCATTGCCGGTGCGCTCGAAGAGTTCGGTGTCGTCGAGGCCGCCGAGCAGTCCCACGTAGTACACCTGCGGTCGGCCGGGCAGGAAGTGCTGCACGGCGCGGGCCAGAAGATAGGGCACTTCCTCGCCGCCGAGGACGCTGTAGAACGTCGCGTTGATCTGGTGCGGCAGCGTGAACCACTCGGGCACGACGGATGCGATGGAGGAGTGGCCGTGTGTGGCACGCTCCGCCCGCGCGAAGATGTCGATCATCTCGGCCTGGGTCAGCAGGCCCGGCTTGTCGCCGATCGGGCCCGCGTCGATGACGCCGATACCGTCGTGAGTGTCGAGCACGGTGATGGCGTTCGCGGGGCGGATCTTGAGCCAGTCCGCGAGGCGGTCAACGGTTCCGGTGCCGAGCGAATGTAGAAGCAGAGGCGCCAGCGCGAAGTCGTAGACGCGGTCGACCAGCGGGGCGATCGCGAGCTGCTGGCTGTAGTGCGCGTGCACCTCGACCAGCACCTCGAGGCTCTCCTCGTGGGCCATGGCCACGACCGTGCGGGCGAACTCGAGAGTCTGCTCGGTCATGAAGCTGTCGGTTCCGGGGGTCTTCACGGCGTAGCCGACGGCGTCGAGCCGCACCGTTGTGACGCCGCCGGCGGCCAGCGTCTGCAACACCCGACGCAGATAGGCGAGGGCTGCGGGGTGGTGCACGTCCAGGTCGACCTGGGTGGGCATGAAGGTCGTCCAGACGAGGTGACGGCTGCCGTCGGCGCCCTGGTAGGCGGTGAAGGGGAGTCCGGGTCGCGGCCGGTAGAACGCCGTGATGTCCTTCTCGGTGCCGCCGTTCGGGAACACGGTGTCGAAGGTGAGGAACATGCCCTCGGAGGTGGAGGCGGTGCCACGGGCCAGCCAGTCGATGAACTCGACCGACGAGGAGGAGACGTGGTTGACGATGAGGTCCGCGGTGAGCCCGCGCGTGCCGGCGAGGCTGCGCATGTCGTCCCAGGTGCCCAGTCGGGCATCGACCGCGGCGTGGTCGATCGGGTCGAAGCCGGCATCCGCGCCGTCGAAGGGAACGTAGAACGGCAGCACGTGCACGCTGCCGAAGGCCCTCAGCGGGCCGTCGAGCAGCGTCTGCAGATTGTGGATGGTGCCGCCCAGGCGGTCGGCGTAGACGAGCAGCTCGATTGTGGTCATGTTCAACTCCGGTTCGACTCGGCGCGGCAGCGAACAGCACCGATTCAGAAGTTACGGCACCCGGTGGGCCAGGGCAATTCCGGCTGTCCTTCAGGCTGTCCTTCCGGCGGCTCCCCCTCGGTGGTCGAGCGTGCGAGACCCTGGAGACCCAACCCGGCCAGGGACCCCGTGACGTTGGTCGAACCGGTCGAGCCCAGGGCCCAGTACCCCCTTACTCGTCGTCCCGGGTTGCGTTCTTCCGTTCGATGGTGGCCGTCATGCGGGTGCGAGTGCGGGTGTGGGTGTCGGTGCGGCTGTCGGTGTCGGTGTCGGTGTGGGTGTGGGTGTGGGTGTGGGTGCGAGATTTGGTTGTGTTTCGCCCTGTGTGGGGCCCGGTTTCGAGCCGGGGTGGTGCCATGATCTGTGCGGCTCCGCGCAGCATGCGGATGGCTCGTCGCTCCGCGCGGGTAAAGCACGCTCCGGTGCGCCCCGGGCGATGATGCGTCCGCCATCGTTGATCACGGCCTTCTGTTGGCCGCCGTTGCTGATCAGATCTCTGACGGCGAGCGCGTCGGGCGTGGACCGGTCGGCGACCTCGGCCGCTGCCGCCACCCGAACCGCGTCCACCCGTCTCCCGTGGACCCCGACCGCCGCGGTCACCTGCAGCAGGTCGTCGTCGTCGTCGAAGCCGCGCACCGCCGAACACCGCCGAACACCGCAGAGACTCCCCACGCCCCACCGCGAGGGTCTGCCACTCAGCGACCGCCCGGGCCGCCGCGGACGGGCCGGGCACGGCAACCGCTTCGAAGCTTTCCCAGAGGTTGATCACAAACAAAAGGTTACCAAAATTAGAACAAAGAAATGAGGGTCTTTCCTATTGTGGATAAGTGCTGTTCGAAATCTATGTTCAATTTGACCGGTACGCCTCGATGAGCGAATCCTGACGGCTGTGGGCGATGATGGATCGCGAATTGGGGGTTTCGGGGCGGTTGTTCCTGGTGCCGACGTGGACGAGCAGTGGACCGCTACGCGGGATCACCGTGCGTGCCGAACGCAGTGTGCCCGAACGTCCTGCTCCGAGTCCGAGGCCGTGCGGCAACGCCGCTGAACGAATTCGACGGAGATTTGGGCCAAAATGGCCCTAGACACTGCTGAACAGCTGTTTTTCAGGAAAATCTCCGTCGAATTGGTTCGACAGCTGACCCGGCGCTCCGCCTGTGCCGACAGGCATCCCCGGGGTGTAGTCAGCTCTGGCCCCTCCGGGAGCTACGCGACCGATCGATCAGGACCCTCTCGTGTGGTGCCGCGGAGCGTCCTGGTCGGCAAGATTCGTCCAGTGCTTCTCTGAGCCGCACTCGTCGCACAGGAACCAGATCTCTTCATCCGCCAGGGTGTCGGTTGCCACGGCTCGGGTTCGCATGAGTCCGGCGCACGCGGCCTGCTGGCACTGGGGATTGAAGTCCATGTATGGAGCGCTCTCTCTCGGCGCGGCAGTTTGCCGTCTGTGTTGACCGTGCCGGTGACGTTACTCCGATTCGGCGTGCGCGACCAGAGCTGAGGTGGCGGAGCCACTTTTGCGGGTGCTATGCGCCGAGGCGTCGTGCCTTGAAGCCGAACACCATCGCCTCAATGCTTGGAGCGAGCAGCACAAGAACGGCTCGGGAGGCCGGCCAATGCTGCTGCCCCCAGCGGGACCGGCTCCTCGCCGCCGCGCTCGTATCCCGGCAGCTCAGCAGGGCATAACCCAGGAGTGCGGCGTCGACAAGAAACACCGGCAGGAAGGCCACGGAAATCCAGAAGGCCGTGAGGGCGCGGCGCCCCTCGCGGCGCCTGCTCTGCCTGGGTGCCGGCCTGCAGCGGCCATGGTCACTCCCTCGCCGCCGTCAGCTTGCCCGTCCGTGCCGCACCGGGCAAGCGGGGGTGGCCTGTCAGGGCATCCGTTCGTGCGCATTCCATGATAATTTCACCTGACCATGTCAGACCTGCCTGCCGAATCCTCCCGGCCTGCCGAATCCTCCCGGCCTGCCGAGCCGCTCGGGCCGCAGAGACCTCTTTCGCGGGTCGAGGTTGCCGACATCGCGGTTCGCCTGTTCCAGGAGCACGGCTATGAGGCCACGAGCACCGTGGACATCGCCGAGGCGGCCGGGGTCTCGCGCAGCACCTTCTTCCGGCAGTTCCGGTCCAAGGACGACGTGATCTTCGCCGACCACGACGAGCTGGTCGCCCGTATCGACGAGCACTTCGCTGCGACGCATTCGGATCCCTGGCTGGCCGTGTGTGAGGCCGCCGCCATGGTCTTCGAGCGGTTCCGCGAGCGACTGGAGATCGTGCGCATCCGGGACCGGGTCCTGCGAGAGACCCCCGTGCTGCGGGACCGGGAGACCATTATGGCGATCCGGTATGAACGGATGTTCGCCAGCTACCTGCGCAGCACCGTGCCGGGTGTGCCGCCCCTGACTGCCATCCGCTTCGCGGCCGCTGTGACGGCCACCCACAACTTCGTGCTGCGGCGCTTGATCCGGGCGACGGACAGCGTCGGCCCGTATTCGCTGGCCGCCGAACTCACCGAGGTGCGACGGCTTTTCCACCTGGATGCCGCGGCGCAAGGTCCCGAGGCGCGACCCACGAGCGACGTGGTCGTCGCCGTCTTCCCGGCCGCCACGGATCCCACCGAACTGGCTCGCGCCATCGAGGAGCGGCTGCGCGCCCAGACGCGCTCCGGCTGAGACTCAGTATCACTTGACCTGAGACTGAGTGTCAGATAGAACTTGTACCTGGGTGTTTTCTGACCGGCGCACGAGGGCATTCATTCCCTGGTGCCGGACGACATCGGCCGATCAGGCCTGCCCGACTTCGCTGTCCTCCACGAAAGGGAAACCGTGCCCGACTACGACGTATCCACGCCCCTCGACACCGACTACTACGGCGTATTCGCCGACGTGCCTCAAACTGACCGGGCCTTCTGGGACCGCGCCCGCAGTTTTGCCACCGAGTCGCTGGACGAGTTGACGACTGCGTGGGACAAAGCCGAGTACCCGCTGCACCTTGCCCGTAGACTCGGCGAGCTCGACCTTCTCACCGACGGTGTCGTCGGCCCCGGACTGAGTCCCATGTCGCCGCTCGCGGCCGGGCTCGTCAACATGGAGATCTCCCGCGGCGATGGCTCGATGGGTACCGTGGTCGCCGTGCAGGGCGGGCTGGCCCTGCGCAGTATCGCCCTGTTCGGCAGCCCGGAGCAGCAGGAACGCTGGCTGGTGCCGCTGGCCCGCGCCGAGAAACTCGGCGCCTTCGCCCTGACCGAACCGGACCACGGCTCCGACTCGGTCGGTCTGGAGACCACCGCACAGCGCGACGGCGACGAATGGGTGCTCAACGGCGAGAAGAAGTGGATCGGCAACGGCTCGGTCGGCGACGTGACGGTGGTCTGGGCTCGCGACGACGACGGCAATGTGCGCGGCTTCCTGGTGGAACAGGACACCCCCGGGTATCACGGAGAGACGATCACCGGGAAGGGGTCCCTGCGCGCCATCCACCAGGCTCGGATCACCCTCACGGGTGTGCGGATCCCGCTGGACGCCGTGCTGCCGGGCACCCACACGTTCAAGGACGCCTCCACGGTGCTCTTCGCGACCCGGCTCGGAGTGGCCTGGTCGGCCCTCGGCCACGCCACGGCGGTGTTCGAGGCGGCTCTGAACTACTCGACCCAGCGCATCCAGTTCGGTAAGCCGCTCGCCGGTTTCCAGCTCGTGCAGGAGCGCCTGACCATGATGCTGTCCCGGCTCACGTCGATGCAGCTGCACTGCTTGCGTCTGGCTGAGCTCGACGGCGCCGGAACGCTGCGCCCGATCCAGGCGTCGCTGGCGAAGTATCACAACACCAGGGCGGCGCGGGAGATTGCGTCGATGGCCCGTGACATGCTCGGTGGCAACGGCATCCTGCTCGAAAACCACGTCATCCAGCACCTCGCCGACATCGAGTCGCTGCACACCTACGAGGGCACCGAAAGCGTGCAGTCGCTCCTGATCGGGCGGGACCTCACCGGGATCAGCGCCTTCCGCTGACCCGATTGCTCGGCTCAGGACTCGGTCGACCTGTGGTCGACGGATGTCGCCGCTCGCGGGTCGGGCGGGTTTCGGTCAGGTGGATGAAATGACCAGTACTCGACATTGTGGAGACATTCGGCGTCTGCCAACGTACGCTATGACGCAATCACTCAGCCCGGCCGCACCAGAACGTGCCAGAGAACACGGGCAGCACTGCGCGCAACCGTCGTGGGAAACTCGGCCTGTGCGCCTGAACCAGGAACGCAGATCGATGACCGACAAACACCTCACCGACAAACACCTCACCGACGATCAGCTGTTGCTCGAAACGGATTACACCAGCTACGCCAGCTCGTGCCGCGACCCGTACATCACCCCGACGAACGACCTCGTGGAATGCCGACGGCAGAGCGGCCATGACGACACGCACGCCACCAGGTCCGGCCTGCGCGCCATCCGCTGGGCAGTGCCGGAGCCACACGGGGCCTAGCCGAGCACGCCTGACCCCGGCCCGCCCTGTCACACCGTGCCCCGAACGAATTCGACGGAGATTATTCCCGAATCAATGCCAGAAACTCCGAAAAGGTCGTTTCAGAGCAGAATCTCCGTCGAATTGATTCACCGCCGGAGACGCTGCTCAACCTGTGATGAACAGCCTCCCCGCCCGGAGGCTGCTGCAGCGTGCCCGCGAAGGGGGGTGAGTGCCCGATCCTCGCACTCCTTTGAGTGCGTCGCCCGGCCAAACGAGGGGTGGACGCCGCTACCCCGTAGGCTGAACGGGGCACGCTTGACCGAAATTCGACGTGCTCACGCTTGATGAGCTGAGCTCGACGAAAAAAGGCCGAATATGACGCAGAACATTTCCGAACTTCCCCGCATCCGCGCGATGATCCGAAGCGACGGAACGGGAGAGCTCGTCATCGACGGTGTCAGCTCGCGCATCACCGCCGCCGACGAGGCCGGCGTGCGCGAGGAAATCATCAACCGGGTCACGGATGCCGCGCGCGCGATCGATCGCGCGGTGCGCCTGACCGCGGAAGACGAGCAGGGCAAGTCGCCGTTGATCGTTCACCCGAACGGGGACGTAGAAGACGATGGGGCCTTCATCCCGACCTCCTTGGAACCGGGACCGGCATCGTCGCCGGTGTCGACCGCGCCTGCTCCCGTCTCCGCCGCTGTCTCCGCCGCTGTCTCCGAAACCGAGGACGTCGAACTGATCGCGCTGGTCGTGCCCGCGGAACAGCAGAAATCGGGTCTCGACACCACCGAACTCCAGGCCGCCGGGCTCGATGACGCTGGGCTCGGCACGGCTGCGCTTGACACGGCAACGCTGAGGGAAGCCAAGCGCGATGCCGACATGCGCGATGCCGATGCCGAGGTCATCCAGCAGATCGAACCGGCCCCGTCGGCACGGGCCCATGTCCCACCCCTCACCGCGTTCGATGGCCTCGTGCTCGATCTCGACGCCGACACCGACGATGAGGACGATCAGGAGCAGGACCTCGCGGCCTCGCCCTTCTCCGCTCCCCGGGCAGCCACGGACCTCGTCGGCCCGGCACCGGTGCAGGGCGGCACGTTCGCCGAGGTGCCCGCCGACGACCCCTCGATCGCCCCCTCGGCGCTCGCCGGTGGTGGTCCGAACCTCGCGGACTTCATGAATTCCCGTCCGCCGCTCGTGGCGGGGCCTGCCCTTCTGGGCTGGCAGGGCACGGTGCGGCGCATCACCGGCGGACTCGTCTCCCCGGCCCCCGGAACCGGCGAGATGTCGCACCGCGCGGCGGTCGCGTCCGTGCAGCGCAGCCTGGTCGGCCCGCGCACGATCGTCGTGCTCAACCCGAAGGGCGGCGCGCACAAGACCACCGCGACCTTGCTCATCGCCGCGACCTTCGGCATCCATCGCGGCGGGTACACCCTCGCCTGGGACAACAACGAGACCATGGGCACCCTCGGCGTGCGGGCGCAGACCGCCGCCCACACCAACACCGCAGTTGACCTGCTCCGCGACCTCGACAACTTCGCCTATTCAAGCTCCGCCCGGGTCGGCGACCTCGACAACTACGTGCGCAACCAGGGTGACGCCCGGTTCGACGCGCTTGCCTCCGACCTCGACCCTGCCGGGGCAGCCAGTATCGACGACGTGGCCTTCGGCAAACTGCATGCCGCGCTCAGCCGGTTCTACCGAGTGCTGATCATCGACACCGGCAACAATATGCGGGCGTCCAACTGGGAGGCGGCCGTCGACGCGGCCGACCAACTCGTCGTCGTCTCCACCATCCGAGAGGACACCGCGTATGGCGCGGCCTCGCTGCTCGACGGCCTGCGTCAGAAGGGCCACGCCGACAAAGTCGCGCAGGCGGTCACAATCCTGGCGTCACCGGCCAAGACGGCCGATCGTCAGCTCTCCGTGCGGCTACACGACCACTTCAGCAAGCTGACCCGCACCGTCGTGGACGTGCCGTATGACTCCGCCCTCGTGGCCGGGGGATCGCTGAACTATGACGCGCTCGCGCCGCGCACCCGTAAAGCGTGGCTCGTTGCCACGGCCGCGATCGCCGAAGGTCTCTGACCCGGCGGCGTCCCGGTGTTGAGCCTGCCCGGCTGACAGTGTGCCAGCCGGGATTCAGGCGGCACTGATCTCGGTCGGGCATACTGGCGAAGGCCCGAACGGATGCCCATCGACTCAGATGCCTCGCAAATCAGTGTGTGCATCGAATCCTGCCGAACAGATCAGTGGTCGAAAAGATCATTGTGAACAGATCACTGTCGAAGAGAAAGATCAGCGTGCGTAAACTTCCTGCCCTCATCTCCATTGCCACGGTTGCCGTGCTCGCCCTCGCCGGGTGCAGCGGGTCTCCCTCCGACAACACCGGAGCGGCGGGAATCGCCTGCGTCGATTCCGGCACGGCGTCGGAGGCCGTGAAAGTCTCCGGCAAGGCCGGCGCCGAGCCCAAAGTGAAGTTCGAGTCGCCGCTGACCACGAAGGCCACCGAGGTCTCCGTCGTGACCGAGGGCAAGGGTGACGCCGTCAAGACCGACGACATCGTCGAACTGGGGTTCTCCGTCTACAACGCGAACACTGGCGAGAAGATGAACGCCGGCGGCTTCGGTGACGACCTCGGCGCTCCCATCACCCTGGCCAAGGACTCGAGTGTATTCCCGGCGCTGATGAAGGGTGTCGCGTGCGCGAACTACGGATCGCGCGTCGCGGTCGTGGCCCCGCCGGCTGACGCGTTCGGCGAGACCGGCAACGAGGAGCTCAAGGTCGGGGCCGAAGACAACATCATCTTCGTCATCGACGTCAAAAGTGAAATCCCCCCTCGCGCGAACGGCGAGGACCAGAAGCCGGAGGACGGCTTCCCGACTGTCAAGCTGGCCGAGGACGGCGCTCCGACCGTGACGATCCCGGCAACCGACGCTCCGACCGAGTTGAAGACCTCGGTTCTCAAGAAGGGTGACGGTGCCACAGTCGCCGAAGCGGACACCGTGGTCATGCACTACTCGGGCGTCGTCTGGTCCACCGGTGAGGTGTTCGACCAGACCTGGGGCAAGAGCGGTCCGACCCCGATCTCCCTGGCCGCCGTCGTTCCCGGCTTCGCCCAGGGTCTCGTCGGCCAGACCGTCGGCTCCCAGGTGATGATCGCGATTCCGCCGGAACTCGGCTACGGCGCCGAGGGCCAGCCCGACGCCGGCATCTCGGGTACCGACACGATCGTCTTCGTCGTCGACATCCTCGCCGCCGGCTAGCCGGCCGTTCGGCTGCGATCGAACCGACCGGTTTTCTGGGACAGACGGCCGTCGTGCCGGGCACCGCCGCAGTGCCGGTGCGGTACAGCACCGACGAGCACGGCACCCTTCTGCACCTGGCCGAGGTCGCGTCCGGACCGGTCGACATGGAGTTCCACGCTGACCTGGTCGGCCGGGCGCATCCGTGCGTTCAGGTGTGGCGCTTGTCCGAGCCGGTCGAGGTCCATAAAATGTTGATTTCGTGGCTCCGCTCGTTCCCGCTCGTTTCCCTCGTTTTTCCCCCGACCAGGCAGGGATGTCCCATGACCATCATTGAGGCCAGAGGTCTGACCAAGGTGTACCACTCCAAATCCGGGCCGGTGCATGCGCTCGCCGGGCTGGACCTGTCCGTGCCGCGCGGGACCGTCAAGGCGCTGCTCGGCCCGAACGGCGCCGGTAAGACGACCGTCGTCAAGATGCTGACCACCCTGATCCGGCCGGACTCCGGCACCGCGTTCGTCGACGGCATCGACGTCGTCGCCGACCCCAAGGGCGTACGGCGCATTATCGGCGTTTCGGGACAGTACGCGGCCGTCGACGAGAACCTGACCGGGTTCGAAAACCTCGAGATGGTCGGTCGGCTGTACCACCTGGGCGGCGCCGAGTCCCGGCGCCGGGCCCAGGAGCTGATCGACCTCTTCGAGCTGACCGCGGCCGGCAACCGCCCGGTCAAGGGCTTCTCCGGCGGGATGCGCCGCCGGATCGACCTGGCCGGCGCGCTGGTGATCAACCCGAAGGTGCTGTTCCTCGACGAGCCCACCACAGGGCTGGACCCGCGCAGCCGGATCGCGCTCTGGGCCGTCATCAAGCGCCTGGTCGCCGACGGCACCACCGTGCTCCTCACCACCCAGTACCTCGAGGAGGCCGACCAGCTCGCGGACGACATCGTCGTCATCGACGACGGCCGGGTGATCGCAGAGGGCACGTCCGACCACCTCAAGGCGCAGATCGGCGGCCACCGCCTCGAGGTGGCCCTGGTAGAGGCCGGCGACGGCGTGGCGGCACGGGATATCCTCGCCCGTTACGGCGCGGGAGAACCGGCGATCACCAGCGACGGCCGCGGCCTCGAGGTCGCGGTGGTCGACGGGCCGCGGGCGCTGCAGCAGGTGCTGGCGGCGCTGGGTGACGCGGACATCCGTCTGCACGACGCCGGCATGCGCCGGCCCACGCTCGACGACGTGTTCCTGAAACTCACCGGCCACAAGGCGGACAAGGCCGCCGACCAGGCGGACGACGTGGAATTGGAGAAGTCGAAATGAGCTCCGCTGCCACCCTCCCCACCTGGAACCCGCTTTCGCTCTGGTACTCCGACGGCTGGACCGTCACCAAGCGCAACCTGATCAAGATCAAGCGCTCGCCCGACATGCTCGTGTTCGCGGTGATCCAGCCGATCATGTTCGTGCTGCTGTTCAGCCAGGTTTACGCCGGGTCGATCTCCGTGGAAGGCACCGACTACGTCCAGTTCCTCATGGCGGGGATCTTCGCTCAAACCGTCGTGTTCGGGTCGACCTTCTCGGGCGCGGCGATGGCGCAGGACCTCAAGGAAGGGATCATCGACCGCTTCCGCAGCCTGCCCATGACCTCCTCCGCCGTGCTGATCGGACGCACCAATAGTGACCTGGCGTTGAACACGATCTCCATGGTGATCATGATGCTGACCGGGCTGCTCGTGGGCTGGCGGGTGAACTCTTCGGTGCCGGAATTCCTCGCCGGCGTGGGACTGCTGCTGCTGTTCAGCTACTCTTTCAGCTGGGTGATGGCGCTGCTCGGCATGAGCGTGAAGACTCCCGAGGTCATCAACAACGCGTCCTTCCTGATCCTCTTCCCGCTGACCTTCATCTCGAACGCCTTCGTGCCCAGCGACACCTTGCCGACCCCGCTGCGCGTCTTCGCCGAGTGGAACCCGGTTTCGTCGCTGGTGCAGGCGGCACGGGAGCTGTTCGGCAACGAGGGCACAGCTCCGGTGCCCGATATCTGGACCATGCAGAACCCGATTGCCACGGTGCTGATCGGCACCACGGTCATGCTGGTCGTGTTCGTTCCGCTCTGCGTGCGCAAGTTCGCGTCCATCAGTTCCCGCTAGCAGGAGTCAGTGAATCCCCTGGAGAGTGCCCATGAGTGACCCGGTGCCATTCCGCACCGACCGGCGCACCGGAGCGTTGCGCGCGCCCCGCAACACCGCGCCCGGCGGGGCCGGCCCCTGGGACGTGAAGCGCGCTCATCCGTCGCTCTACGGGCCTGCCAACGTGGACTGGGAGCTGATCGAGGTTCCGGCCCAGCGGTTCGTCGCCCTCGACGGGGTCGGCGACCCGGACACGGCGCCGGCCTACATCGAGGCCGTCGAGGCCCTCTACGCCATCGCCTTCGCGGTCAAGTTCGCGGCCAAGCGTGCGCTCGGCCGCGAGATGGTCATCGCACCGCTCGAAGGCCTCTGGTACGCCGACGATGCCTCCGTCTTCACCGCCGGCGCGAAGGCGGAGTGGAAATGGACGCTGCTGATGAGCCAGCCGGACTGGGTGACGGATGCCTTCATCGCCGGGGCCATCACTGGCGCGCTCGCGAAGAAGAAGCTGTCCGCGCTCGCCCGGGTGCGGGTGGAAAGGCTCGACGAGGGGCTGTCGGCGCAGCTGCTGCATGTCGGGCTCTACGCCGCCGAGGCACCCGCCCTCGACCGTCTGCACGGGGAGTTCCTGGCAAGCTACGGGCTGAGGGTGAACGGCCGGCACCATGAGATCTACCTCGGCGACCCGCGCCGCGCCGCGCCCGCGAAGCTGAAGACGGTGCTGAGACAGCCGGTCGCGCCGGTCTGACCCGCGCCGGCCGGGCGGCGCCTACTCCTGACGCCGGCCGAGGTCGGCCTGGATCAGGAGGGCGAACTCCCGCAGCAGCACGGGGTCGACCTCGGCGGCGCCCCGGGGTTCCGAGTCGAACACGCACAGAACGCCGATCCGCTCGCCGGAGTCGGCCTCGATGGGGAAACCCGCGTAGAAGCGGGTCTGCTCCTGGCCCAGACGGGGCGGGCGGGCGGTGAACCGGTCGTCCAGGAGCATGTCAGAAATCACGAACGCTCCGGCCCCGCTCACGGCGAGGGCCGTGATCGACCCGGCCAACGAGTAGACGCGTGGAGTGCAGCCCACGCTCACCAGGTCCCAGAGTCGGTCGCCGTCGATGAGCGTCAGGGCGGCCGACCGGGTGCCGTAGGCGCTTCTGGCCAGGGCAACGATGTGGTCGCAGTGCACCTCGGTGTCGGCGGCGAGGATGCCCAGCCTGGCGACCGCCCGGCGGGGGCCAGGCGAGAGCGGCTTGGCACCCCACGCTTCCGCGCGGCCCTCGGCCGTTCCTCGGGAAGTTCCTCGGGCAGCAGCCAGGTACTCGGCATCGAGCGGTGGCGCCATCTTGTCGGCGAGGAGATTGGCCCACTGCACGTACTGCGCGGCCGTGCGCACCCGCCCCGGCGTTGAGGCGAGGGTTGCGGCCATGGGAACAAAGCAGCGCCGCTCCTGCCCCGCGCAGATCGCCGCGCTGGCCTCGTCCAGGCTGCGGGCGTGCTTCTCGGCCACGGAGCCCAGCCCGGAGTCGAAGGCCGCGATAGACCGGATCGGCTGCATGCCGAGCACGAAGATCCTGGTGCTGAGCGAGGACTCGTGCCGGATCCGGTCGAGCAGTGCGGACAACTCGCGCTGCCAGACCAGGGCTGACAGGAGTGTGACGGCGTCGGTCGTGCCGAGGCTCACGACGACCGCGTCATAGCGCCAGAGTCCCAGCCCGTCGAGTTCGGCCTGCGATGTGCGGATGGTGACCAGCGGGTTCGGGATGACGTCGACATCCGTGCCCCGCCCGGTGCGAGACGACAACGCCCGCGCCAGAGATCCGGGCAGGGCCACGTTGTGGCTGAGCACACCCCAGCCGACGGCCGGTCCGCTGCCGAAGAGGAGCACGCGGTCGCTGTCGGTTCCCGGGGAATGCGCTTGAGGAGTGTCCCGGGGCCGCGGGATGTCGTCGTAGTCGCGCGTCACGGCGGCCGACCAGGCTCGCATCAGGGGTACCAGCACCCACCGCAGGAGTTGCGGCACGGAGGGCTACCGGCCGCCGCGGCGCTTGCCCGCCCGGGGGCTGGGGGTGTTGCGGGTGCGGCCCGGGGCGCTCGTCGCCTTCTTCGCCACGGCCGGCTTGGATTTCGCCGCCGCGACCCGTACGGCCTTCGCCGCCGCTTTGGCCTTGTCGGTCTTCTTCTCTTTTTTGACCTTTTCAGTGCCGGCGGGCAGCGAGTCGACCCGCGAGCTGTCTTTCGTGCGGCCGCGCACGATGCCGATGAACTCCTCGACGTCTACCGTGGTCTCACGGGAGAGCCAGGCCAGGGACACCTGGCTTTCGGCGACATCCTCGACCGGGCGCGAGACGACATCCTTTCGGCCGTACAGTCGGGCGATCGAATGGGGGACGATCAGGATTCCGACCCCAGCTGCGACCTGCGCCATCGCGTCGTCGAGGTCGCGCATGGCCGGGAGCGGGCGTCGGGTGCCGTCCTTGACCTCGGTGGCCACGAGGCGCCATTCGGGCACGTCGTCGGGGTCCTGCAGCAGGTGTTCTTCGGCCAGGTCGGCCACCAGCACGCTGTCGGCGTCGGCGATGAAGTGGTCTTTGGCCGCGACGACCACCGGGATCTCCCGGTAGAGGGCGATCAGGCTGAGATCGGTCTCATCGACGGGCAGGCGCACCAGGCTGACCTGGGCGCGGCCGTCACGCAGCACCGCGTCCTGTTCGGACGGGTCGGTGCGGAAGACCTCGAGTGGCTGGTCGGGGCGTCGATCGGCCCAGGTGCGGGTCCACTTGGTGGGGGTCACACCGGCGACGAAGGCAAGGGAAAAGGTCACCGGCATCCTTTCTCGTGATGGCACTGCGAACGTAGATCCGTGGGGAGCGGCTGTCTCTCAGGCTATGCGGGTGCTCTCAGGCTATACGCTTGACTGATGAGCGAGAAGAAGACCCAGACCATGAAGCCCGCCACGGCGGCCCAGAAGCTCGGGATTCTGCTCGAAGCAGCCCCGGAAGAATTCCAGAGTGCGCCCGTGTCGCGCACCGAGCTGGCCGCGCTCGAAGCGAAACCGCCTGCCTGGCTGGTCGAACTGCGGGCGAACGGCCCGCATCCCAAGCAGGTCGTCGCCGCCAAGCTTGGCGTCTCGATCTCCGGCCTCGTGCGCGGCGCCGTGACGGAGCCGCTCACCTCCGCCGAGATCCAGGCTCTGCTGCAGCAGCCGCCAGCCTGGCTCGTGACCGAGCGTGCCACCCAGTATGAGGTGCGCGAGGAGCAGATCCGGGTCAAGGACCGCGACGCCGAGCGCGCCCGCAAGATCGCCCACGTCGCCCGCCAGGCAGCCCAGAACGAGAAGGCCGGTCGCGGCCGCTAGCGCCGCCGTCCCGCGCGCACGTCGCTCCCTCCGCGTCGTCTCACCAATTCGACGGAGATTTTGCCTGTAGGACGTCGATTCCGGCCTTTTTGGCCAACTCGGGCCAAAATCTCCGTCGAATTCGTTCGGGGCGGGAGACGCTGCTGTGTCGGGTGTCGGGTGTCGGGCCTCCTAGGCGTCGTACTGCGCGCGCAGGAACGTGACGATCTCGCCCAGTTCGGCTTGCGAAATGGAATGGCCCATGCCCTCGTAGATGCGCTCGGTAAGTGTGGAGTGTTCGGGAAGCCAAGCCCGGGTGCGGTCGACGGCATCCTGCGGGATGACCGGGTCGGCCGTGCCGCGACCCCAGAAGACCGGCAGGCGCCGCTCACGCAGGCGCTCGTCACCGGTGTGCTTGCTGCGCCCCACGAAACCGGACAGCTGCACCGCGAACGCGAACCGGTCGGGTGCCTGACGCAGCAGCTGCAGCGCCATAGCCCCGCCCTGCGAGAAGCCGAGTAGTCCGACGGACGCAGGCTGCTCGGGAAGGCCGTCCAGCCATTCGAGCACCCCCGCAGCGGCAGCATCCAGTGCGTCAGCGCTCGGCGAGCCCGGGTTGACCTTGGCGCCAGCGGCCCCGATCGGGAACCAGGCCCAGCCCGGACCGGCCGGGAGCGGGGCGCGCAGCGCGGCGATCACCGGATGCAGCGGCAGGTGCGGCGCCAGCGAGAAGAGATCCCCCTCGTGCGAACCGTAGCCGTGCAGAATCAGCAGAAGCGGTCGCCCGGCGCGGTCGGCGCCAGACGCGCTCCACAGCACGGCATCCGGGTCGATGGGCTCGGCGCACGCGGCGGCGGCGCCGGTGGTGCTGCTCTCGGTGGTGTCGTCGCTCCCGGTGGAGGCGTCGCCGCCGGGATTGGTGTCGTTCGGGCCCATGGTGGTCCTCCTGTTCGAGGTCGACACCGGGAAACGCCGACGGGTCAATCTTTCCACTCCCGGGGACGCGGCAAAATCGGTCGGCATCCGTCGTACCCCGTGCAGAACTCCGGCGATCCGCTGCGAGAAGCCGGAAAGATGCCCGTATTTGCGGGAACCGTGCCACCGCTCCGCCGAATTTCAGGGGTCATGCACCACTGGCCGGCACTTCCCCACGTGGCGGCGGCAACCGCGGGCACCCCGTGGCCAACTCAGGAGATTCCGGCAGCGGCGGGCGCGCCCCCGCAGAGTTCCGCATGTTACCTCGTCGTTTCGCTGGGCGGCCGCGCCAGCCACCCGTTTCTCCTGAGTCAGCCTCACCTCACTCGCCCCGCCTGGCCTGCCCTGGCCGGCCCGGGCATCCGTTGCCACCTGCTCGACCGGCGACGGATGTCCCGATCAGCTGGTCCGCCGCCTCGCGCCGCGCCGCCGGAGTGAGGCCCGCGAGGTGGCCCGTCGCCCACCAGAGACGGCCGGCGAACCCCAGTCCGGTGTTGTGGGTGACTGCGCCGGCCCGGGCCACTCGGTCGATGAACGCGGCGAGGGGAGCGAGGCCGAAGGAGATCCCCACTGGGTGATGCGCATGGCCGCCCCGTTGGTCGTGCCGAAGCGCCCGGACTCGAGGGATGACACGCCGGATCGCAGGCGCTCAAGCGTCGTCGTCGAGGGTCCGAGCAGATCGAGGGAGCCGCGCGCCCGCGCCCGTTTCACTTAGTCGAGAAGCTGCTTCGCGAAGACGCCGGGGTCGCCCTGGCCGTGACAATCGATCAGGAGCGGGCCAGCAGACTGGCCTGCTCCGTGTCATCCGTGATCGACCCGGCGGGCATCCCGACGGCGATCGGCTGGTGCTGTCCGGGGTCCCGAAACCCCTCACTGGCGCCGTAGTCGGCCTCGATCTAAGCCCGGGACAGGTCCTGCGTCGGCATCCCGAGTGCATCGCCGAGGGCCAGCCGGTGAAGGCGCCGAGCGCGCGGTCGTGGCGCGCCGCCGCAGTTCTCTGCCTCACCATGCGCAAACCGTCGCCGCACGCGCGCCGGACCGCGCCCGTTCCGTCCGACCCGCGGCGGGGTGCCCATGGCGTATCCGGGCGCAGGGTAAGACAGAATAGCCTCATGAGCGTGCGCACACCTGACCCCGATCCGGACTGGACGCCTGGGCCCGAGGGCGCGGGGCCGCCCCACACCAACCCGGGCTGGCTGAGCGACGTCGAGCTGGCCGAAGTGCGGCGCCGACTTCCGATCCTTTACATCGAGGCGGTGCCCGTGCGAGTCGACGGCCTCGGCCAGGTCGTGGAGGTCGGCGTGCTCCTGCGCGCCCGGTCGACCGGCGAGATGACCCGGATGCTCGTGTCCGGCCGCGTGCTCTACGGCGAGACCCTGCGCGACGCCCTCTTCCGGCATCTCGAGAAGGATCTCGGCCCGATGGCCTTCCCGCAGCTGCCGATGAGCCCGGTGCCGTTCACGGTGGCCGAATACTTCCCGATGCCGGGCATCACCGCGTTCACGGATGACCGCCAGCACGCCGTTTCGATGGCCTACGTCGTTCCCGTCACCGGCACCTGCGACCCGCGCCAGGACGCCCTCGAACTGACCTGGATGACCCCCAAGGAGGCTGCCTCCGACGCGGTGGCAGCCGAGATGGAGGGCGGGCGCGGGGCGCTGCTGCGCATGGCGCTCGCCTCGGTCGGCGAGCTGCGCTAAGCCGCCTGATGGCGGCCCGATCCTGCGGGCCGCCGCTGCGAGCTACTCGGTCGTTACGAGTGACAGACGACGCGCGAGCGAGCGCGGTCGCACCAGGCGCACTTCGTGGAGCTGTTCGCCGAGCACTTCCTGATCCTGCTCGTGGCCGTCGGGGGCGTAGCCGTTGCGCTTGTAGAACGAGTGCGCGCGGGGGTTGTTTTCGGCGACCCACAGGTAGGACGGGCCCTCGTCGACGACGGCGTCGAAGAGCTGCTGGCCGATGCCGGTGCCGTGGTAGGCGTCGAGCAGGTAGATGAAGTAGAGCTCCATCGGGGCCGGTTTGTCGGCGTCGCGGGACGGCCCGCTGCCGGCGAATCCGACGATCTCGCCGTCGACGAGGGCCGCAACCTGGCGGTGGTTCGGTCCCTGGGCGCTGAACCGGCGCCACATGGCGGCCAGGCGTGCGGGCTGCAGCTGCTCAAGGGCGGCCTCGCTGAGCAACTGGTCGTAGGTTTCGTGCCAGCAGGTGGCATGCACGCGGCCGAGGCTGTCGGCATCTGCTTCTGCGACGGGACGAAGTACTGCTGTGGTGGCCATGACCCGAGACTAGCTCAGCCGCAGGCACCCGATTGACGCTGCCGGGTTCTGCCCGTGGTCACTGCGCCGACGGCTCCCGTCCGACCCGCGACTTCCCGGTCTACGGTGGCTCCAGACCCCGCCGATGAGTCGGATAACAAGTGGCTAACTCCTGAGATCCGGTGGCGCCATGGTGCGGCGCCACGTGATTCCGGGGCCGAGCATCCGTCACGGGCATGTTTCTCCTGAGTTGGCCACAACGCAGAACGGGCCGGCCTCGGGAGAGGCCGGCCCGTTCACAGTGGAACTAACGTGCAGATGCTGCCGAGCGACTAGCCCTGCGCGCGGCGCGGGGCCGAGCGACGAGCGCCGCCGGTGGCGCCGGCGCCGCGCACGAGGCCTCCGACCTGGAGGCCGCCGGAGCGACCACCCTGGGCCGGACGGCTCTGGGCGTTGCCCGATCCCTGGCTGCGACCGGATGCCGCGGGGCGGCCCGAGCGCTCCTGGCGCGCTCCGCCGGTGGGTGCCACTGCGTCGCTGCCGCGGTGTCCGCGGTTGCCACGTGCTCCACCGGCGCGGGCGCCGGAGTCACGGGAGCCGGAGTCGCGCTCATCGCGGTTGACGCGCTTGCGCTGGGCGTTGGCGCCCTGCGAGCGGCCGCCCTGGGACTGGCCGTGCGGCTGCTCCACGCGGGGGAGCGGCTTGACGTACGCTGCGACGTCGCCGACTAGGGCGTCCACGGCGGGGGAGGACGCGGTCACGCGCTGCGGGGTCACCTTGATGGCGGCCTTGCGCAGCAGCGCGTCGGTGTCGCGGCGCTGTTCGGGGAGAACCAGAGTCACGACGTCGCCGGCGCTGCCGGCGCGGGCGGTCCGGCCCGAGCGGTGCAGGTACGCCTTGTGCTCGGCCGGCGGGTCGACGTGGATGACGAGTTCGATGTCGTCGACGTGCACGCCGCGGGCGGCGACATCCGTGGCGACGAGAACCTTCACGTCGCCGGCGCTGAACGCGGCGAGGTTGCGGTCACGGGCCACCTGTGAAAGGTTGCCGTGCAGGTCGACGGAGGGGATCCCGGCATCGGTGAGCGACTTGGCGAGCTTCTTGGCCTGGTGCTTGGTGCGCATGAAGAGGATGCGGCGGCCGGAACCGCTCGCGAGCTTCTCGACGAGCGCCTTCTTCGATTCGACGCCGTCGATCTCGAAGACGTGGTGCGTCATTGCGGAGACGTGGCTGTTGGCCTCGTCGACCGAGTGCATGACCTCGTTGTGCAGGAAACGGCGCACGATCTTGTCCACCCCGTTGTCGAGCGTGGCCGAGAACAGCAGGCGCTGGCCGCTGCTGGGCGTCTTGTCCATGATGCGCGTGACGACGGGCAGGAAGCCCAGGTCCGCCATGTGGTCGGCCTCGTCGAGTACGGTGATCTCGACGGCGTCCAGGCTGATGAAGCCCTGCTTCATGAGGTCCTCGAGGCGACCCGGGCAGGCCACGACGATGTCGACGCCGGCCTTGAGTGCGGAGACCTGGCGGCCCTGCGAGACGCCACCGAAGATCGTGGTTGTGTTGAGGCCGTACGCCTCGGCCAGCGGCGTGAGCGCGTTGGTGATCTGCGTGGCCAGCTCGCGGGTCGGGGCGAGGATGAGGCCGAGCGGGCGGCCCGGACGACGTCGGCCGCCGGCGAGCTTGCCGCCGAGGCGCGACACCATGGGCAGTGCGAACGCGAGGGTCTTGCCGGAGCCGGTCTTGCCGCGGCCGAGCACGTCGCGGCCGTTGAGGGTGTCGGGCAGCGTGTCCACCTGGATCGGGAACGGGCTGTCGATGCCCTGCTCGGTCAGGATGGCAACGAGAGGGGCCGGCACGCCAAGCGCGCTAAAGGAAGTTTCAGACAAAATGCTGCCTTTCGGGCATCAGATTCCTCGGGCATCCGTTCCGCACGGGCGGCAACTCGGAGCCTCAGAGGTTTCACATGGCGAAGGTGCCGATGGGCACATCCGTTCGCCGTAAGAAGGTTTAATTCGAAAAATCGGGCCGGCCCTGGTGGGCTGCCGCAATAAGAAGAGGCGTTCTACGACGCAGCGGGCGCAACTACGCACCCGCAAGCTTCCATCGTAGCGGATGCTGTCAAGCCCTAGGGTCGAACGCCCGCCCGACGGGAGCCGTGGGGTGGCGCTCCGCACCGGGGGTCAGCTCGCCGACGGGCACCTCCGCGGCCACGGTATTGCCGGCCTGGGGCAGCGGACAGGCCCACATCGGGTCGTACGCGCAGGACGGGTTGTAGGCGAAGTTGAAGTCGAGGATGACGCTGTCGTCGTCGGCCCCGGCGCCCAGGTCGGCGCCCTTGATCGTGTCGAGCAGGTAGCGACCGCCGCCGTAGGTTCCGCCGGGCTTGCCGGCCAGACCGTCGCGCACAGGCAGAAAGAGCCCGCCGCCGTAGTTGGAGAGCCGCCACAGGTCGATTGGTCCCAGGTAGGGCAAACGCACGGTGCCGACGAGGTCGAACTGCACCTTCCCGTCGGTGCCGGTGTCAACCGAGATGCGCATCGGATGTTCCGCGCGGTGCACTTCGGCCTCGAACCGCCAGTCGGGGTCGTAGGCGGCGACCGGCAGCCCGGTGAAGCCGGCCCGGTCGTCGGGCATCAACGGCGACGCCGAATGCCCGCCGAACAGGTCGTCCCTGCCGCTCCGCCACAGTTCGTGGCCGGCGGCCGGGTCGTGCGCGCTGAGCTGGCGCACGCCGCCGTACAGCCCGAACACGCGCCGACGCCAGTCGGCCACCTGCAGGGCGCCGAGGGTGGTGCTCACGAGCTCGCGCCGGACTCATCGACGCCGAGGTCGAGGCTCCAGTTCGGCGCGAGGCGCTTGAGCTGGTGCAGCCGCCACTGCCAGAGCGCCCAGAAAACGGGCCAGCTGGCCAGGGTGAGCGCGCCGGTGCGGAAGATCAGCTGGTCTCGAAAAAGCGTCTTGCCGGTGCCGGCCGGGTCGGGAGACACGGCCATCCGGTGGTCCCAGAGGGTGACCGAGGCGAGCGGCCCCGATACCCCGCGGCCGGTGTCACGCAGGATGCGCACGCCATCCTTCCGGGTGGTCGCCATGGTCAGGCGAATCACTTGGTCGCCCATCGGCACCAGGCCGAGCGCAGTCAAGCTGACCGGATGCTCACCCGGCTCCCAGATGGTGGGGAACCCATCCATCTCAAGCGATTCGACGCTCACCACGGGCGAACTTACCTCGCGGAACACGGCAGGACTCCGCAGGGCGCGCCAGGCGGCATCGGGGGAGCAGTCGAGGATCTCTTTCAGAAGAACACGCATGATCCCAGTCTGTGGTGCTGGGGCATGCAGTACAACTAAGAGGGTGGCAATTCGATACTGGCTGGGCGTTGCCTCACGCGAACACGTGCTGCGCGCCGTCGCGGTGGGGCTTGTGCAGGCCAGCCACGGGGCCCGGGTGGCGCTCGAGCAGATGGGCGAGTCCGACGGGGTGGTCTACTATTCCCCGAAGACGAACATCGACGGCGACACGCTGCGCGAGTTCACCGCGATCGGTCGCATCGCCCCCGGAATCGTGCATCAAGGCGAGTCCGCCGCCCCGAGCTCGTACCGCCCGTGGCGACGTCACATCGATTACGAAACGGATGTCGTGGCCGCCTCCATTCGCCCGCTCCTATCGGTGCTCGAGTTCACCCGCAGCAACCCCGACTGGGGCTACCAGCTGCGCCGGGGGCTGCTCGAGATCTCCCGGCACGACTTCGAGGTGATCCGGCGGCAGATGCGCCGGGAGTAGCGCTGGTACCAGCCGTTCTTCGTAGATGCTGCCGAGGCGACCCGTTTCCGCGGCGATTGTGGGTGGGATCGGCGATTTTCGAGGACGTGCCACCGGGTGCGGCGCCGGGGTGAGGCGCATCCTTTCGGTACACTGAAGGCATGACTGGCGAGTTCTGGTGGGTGCCCTCGGCCGTCGTTTTCGGTGGGGCGGCAGCGGTCGTCGTGGTGATCGTGATGATCATGCGGCGCCGGGTCCGCGCGCGCGCGCGCGTCGACCTCGCTCTGGCCGCGGAGCGCACCCGAGCCGCCGCAATCGCCCTCGTGCGTGCGGATGACCTGATCGAGGTCGCCACCGACGAGCTCGGTTTCGCGGTCGCCCAGTTCGGGGAGAACGCCACCAGCGACTTCGCCGCCGCGCTCGACGCCTCCCGGCGGCAGGTGCGTGACGCGTTCCTGCTGCAGCAGAAGCTCGACGACAGCGTGCCCGACTCCGAGGGTGAGCGTCGCCGCTGGACCGAGGAGATCATCGTGCTCGCCGACGAGGCCGTCAAGCGCCTCAGCGCGCAGACCCGCACTTTCGACTCCCGGCGCGGCGTCGAACGGGATGCCCCGCTGCTGCTTGAGAAGTTGCGTCGTCGCCTCGACCGGGTCGCCGACCGCGTCGCGGCCGGCACCGCCAGCCTCTCCCGGCTCAGCCGCACGTATGCCGCGCACGCCCTGGCCCCGATCAGCGGCAACGTCGCCCGCGCCGAAGAGGCCGTCGATGACGCCCGCCGGGCAGCGGATACCGCGGCCGCCCGTCTCTCCCGCGAAGCCACCGACCCCGTGGGTGACCAGTTGCTCGCGGCCGAGCAGGCCCTGCACCGCGCCGGCACCCTGCTCGACGCGATCGAACAAGGCGAAGACCAGTTGCACGTCGGATTCGCCTCCCTGGCTCGAGCGCTCGACGCGGCGGACGCCGAGCTGGCCGAGGTGCGCGCGCTGCGCGACACCCACGAGGAGACCACGGCCCGCGGCGAACTGAACCGCGTTATTTCGGAGGCCGACCGGGTGGTCGGCGAGCTGCGGCAGCCGTCGCGCTTGAGCGACCCTGCCGCTGACCAGTCCCGACTGCGCACGGCAATGGACGGTCTCGACCTGATCCGTTCCGAGGCCCGCAACCGCCAGTTGCGGCTCGACAACGCCCGCGGCGCGCTGACCGGCGCTCTGTTGGCCGCGCGCAGCCAGATCACCGTGACCCGCGACTTCATCACCGCGCATCCCGGCCGCGTGGGCGCTGTGGCGCGCACCCGCCTCGCGGAGGCCGAACGCAAGCTGAGCCTGGCGGCTTCGGAGGCCGACCCGGTGTCCGCACTGGACACCGCGCGCAGCTCGATGACCCATGCCACGGATGCCGACGCGCTCGCCCGCTTCGACGACCGGTAGCGCCGCCGCTACCCTTGGGGAGTGAACAAAGACGCGCCCCAACAGAAGTACCAGGTCCGTTTCGATGTCGGCCTGGCCGGGTTCCAGGCTCTGGCCGCCGAGGCCGACGTGGTCATCCTGGCCGACGCTTTGCCGTCGCCCGGCTCCGAGATCGTTCTCCCGACTGCCCTGCACGAGCACCAGGTTATCGCCGCGAACCTCGCCAATCGCGAGAGCGTGGCTGATTGGGTGCTCGCCCGCCAGGCGGAGAAGGGAGACCGGTTCTCCGTGGCCGTGATCGCCGTGGGCGAGCAACGCCAGGGCGGCACCCCCCGGTTCGCGGTGGAGGACTTCCTCGCCGCCGGCGCCGTGATCGACGCCCTCGCCGCCCGCGGCATCGACCACTGCTCGCCGGAGGCGGCCGCGGCCGCCGCGGGATTCGCGGGTCTCGCGCGGGCCGTGCGGCACCTGGTCACCGCGTCCGAAACCGCCCAGGCGCTCGTCGCCGAGGGGCGGTCGGCCGAGGTGCAGGCGACGGATGCCCCGGCGCGCTCCCCGGGAATCTCCCGATTGCGGGAATTCGCCTTTCCGGGCTGAGGTTGTTCCTGAAGCGGTCTCTGGGCCGAACCCCTCGTTTCACCCTCACCGTTTGAATCTCACTGAAGGAGCAACTCCCATGAAGGCAGTACTCAACGGCACCGTCATCGCCGAAGCACCGCAGGCAGATCTTCTCAAGATCGAGGGCAACTGGTACTTCCCACCGGCGAGCGTGAACTCCGAGTTCCTCGTCGAGAGCCCCACGCAGTACACCTGCTCCTGGAAGGGCGCGTGCCAGTACTTCAGCGTCAAGGACGGTGAGACTCTGCTGCAGGATCGCGCCTTCAGTTACCCGACTCCGCCCTCGGCCTCCTTCGACCGGGTCGGCCAGGACTACAGCAACTACGTCGCCTTCTGGAAAGAGGTCCAGGTCTCCGAGTAGACCGCTCCTGGCCGGACGGACGGCCCGGGTAATCGGTGGTCGAGCCTGTCGAGACCACAGGGCAGCGCTAGGGCTTCGCCGCCCCCGCAGCCTGTCGCCGGGCGGCGGCCGTGATCTCGCGCCGTGTCCACCGGATCAGGAACCGCTTGTCGAATCCGCGCACGCACAACCCGCAGGCGAACGCCCGGGTGGGTTGTCGGTAACGGTAGTGCGCGTGGCCGGCCGGGCAGGTGCCGACCCACGGCGCGAGCTCGTCGGCGATGTCCCCGTCGTGCGTGCTCTTGCCGTCATAGCCGAGGTTCCGCGCGATCACGTTCCACTTCGGCCCGTGGCCGGCGCGCGGTCCGGCCAGAGCGTGCGCGACCTCGTGCAGCAGGATCTGGTGCACGTCATCGTCTTCGTAGCGCGCCGCCAGGTAGCGGGACACGGTGATGCGCCGCACGGTGAAGTTGCAAAGCCCCGCTCGCTTCTTCGCGTTGTCGAAGGCGAAGGTCCAGCTGGGATCGAGGTGCAGCGTGATCAACGCTTCCGCCCAGTGCCGAACCCGGTCGAGGTCGGCCATCAGGGTGCGACCGCCACCTGGTAAAGCCGGTCGTCGCCAGCGGAAGGGGTGCCGCGGCCATCCGTATTATTGCTCACGAACCACAGTGTGCCATCGGGCCCAGACACTATATCGCGCAGCCGCCCGAAGCTGTTCCCGAACCAGTCATCGACCTCGCCTGTGGAGGGATCGATGCGCCACAGCCGCTCGCCGCGCAGGGTTGCCATGAAGATGGTGTCGTTCACGATGGCGAGCCCGCTCGGGCTGGCCTCACTGGTGGGCCACTGCTGCTCCGGGTCGAGGTAGCCGGAGTCCGCGCTCTGTCCCCGGCCCTCGACGATCGGCCAGCCATAGTTGCCGCCCGGGGTGATGAGGTTGAGCTCGTCCCAGGTGTTCTGTCCGAACTCGCTGGCCCAGAGTCGGCCGCTGGAGTCCCAGGCGATCCCCTGCGGGTTGCGGTGGCCGTAAGAGTAGACGAGCGTGCCGAACGGGTTGTCGTCCGGCACGGCGCCGGTCGGCGTCATCCGCAGGATCTTGCCGCCGAGGGAACCCAGGTCCTGGGCGTTCTCGGGGTTCCCGGCGTCGCCGACCGTGGCGTAGAGCAGGCCGTCCGGGCCGAAACCGAGCCGACCGCCGTTGTGGTTACCGGCCTTCGGGATGCCGCCCTGCACCGGTTCGGATGCGCCGAGGGTGTGGCTTCCGACCGTGCCGAGCAGCGGCATCCGTACGATCTTGTTGTCGTCGGCGGACGTGAAGTAGGCGTAGACCCACCCGGTTCCGCCCGGTGCGGCCGGGTCGGCCAGTGCGGCGAGGCCGAGCAGCCCGCCTTCACCGCCCGGGCTCGCCTCGGCGAGCCGGCCGGCGTCGCGCAGGCTACCGTCGGGCAGGAGTTCGCGCATGAGGGTCGTGTCGCGTTCGCTGATCAGGGTGCCGTCGTTCGGCAGTCGCAGGATCGACCAGGGGGCATCCAGCCCGGATGCGATCACGACCGGGGCGTCGACCGGCCGCACCGATGGCCCGGCGGTGCCGGTCGGCCCGGGTGCAACGGTGTCGGACGGAACCGGCCGGGCGGGGGTCGAGGTTTCCGCCGCGGGCCCGGGCGCGGTCGCCGTGCACGCGCTGAGCAGCAGGAGCGCGCCCAGGGCCAGCACCCCGGCCGCGCCGCTGCGTGGTGGCATCCGCCCGCTCATCTTCCACCTCCTTCGCACCGGCACGCTCGCCGGCGCTGTGTCCAGCATGCCCCGAATTTCTGCTTCGTGGTGAGTGGCCCGTTCCGTGCGTAAATCCTGCAAATCGATGTCTGGATGCAGCCGGCCGGTCAATCGCCGGCCGGCGCCCCGCGGTGCCGACGCGCTACTGCTGTAAGCGGGACTGTCGCCGCTCGGCAATGAATGACTCGACCACCGCAACGGCGACGAGCGCACTCTCGAGGAGGGCGGGTGTGGCGCCGGCCTGCTCCCGCAGCGTCACCGAGGCCGTGAAGTCTGCCAGGGCGGCGTCGAGGTCGCCCTGTTCGAAGTGAACCTTGCCGCGGCTTTCCCGGGCGAACGCCGCGACGGCGCCCCACTCGTGCGTCTCGGACTCGAGCACACAATGGGTCAGCTCGGTCACCGCCTCGTCGAGCTTGCCTCGGTACTGCTGTACCTGGGCGCGACGGATGCGACTGAACGCGAGTTCTTCCCGCGACCCGGTGAACCGGGACTGGCGCAGCGCAGTGTTCGCCATGTCCCAGGCCTCGTCGATCCGGCCGGACAGCCGCAATAGCACGACCTTCTCGTTGAGGGCGGACAGGCTGCGAAGCTCGCCGAGTTCTTCGAGGCGCAGCTCAGCAGCAGAGAGGTCGACTTTCTCACGCAGGGTGACGGCGTCGTAGCCAATGATGATGGGCAGGGTGTGGTCCTGAGGCGAAGGCGGCACATGCCGCGGAGTAAACGTGGTCCCGACCAGCGTAGCCGGGCCGGGCCGGGCCGGTCCCCGATCCGGCCCGATCCACCGGCATCCGTCGCCCTCGTCCCCCCGCCGCGAGCCGCACACGTGGCTAACTCAGGAGATCCCAGCGCGTGAGCACACAAAGCCGCATGAACACGGATGCCCGCAGCACCTTGGCCCCGGATCTCCTGAGTTGGCCACACATCACCCGGCGCGCGACGCCCAACCCGTGACCCCCGGCGTAACCGCGGCTCAGCTGCCGAGTTGGAACACCGTACGGCCGGGCAGCGGGGACGGGGTGGCCGTCACATCCGTCGTCACCATCGTGGTCGCCATGAAGTGCGTGAGCTCAGCACCCTCGACCACTTTCGACGGATGCGGCCCGCCCGCCAGCAGCCGCGACACCCAGCTCGTGTCGATGGGGGTGTGCGCGGCGACGAAGACGATATTGCCGAACCGGCGCCCCTTGAGCACCTGGGTCTCCGCGAGGGCGAGCACGTGTCCGAAGACGGCTGACAGCGTCGCGGCCTGTGAGCGGGCGAACGGCAGACCGGGCCCGTCGGCGACGTTCACGACGAGCACCCCGCGCGGCGACAGAAGGGGAGCGGCCAACTCGTAGAACTCGCGGCTGGTCACGTGGGCCGGGGTGCGGGCCCCGGAGAAGATGTCGACGACGACGAGGTCCACCGCGCCGTGCAGCCCGGCCGGCAGCTTGGCCAGAACCTCGCGGGCATCACCGTGCCGCACGCGCAGCTGCGCCCGCTTGTCCCAGGGCAGCTCGCCGCGAACGAAATCGATCAGGTCGCTCTCCAGCTCCACGACCTGCTGGCGGGAGCCCGGCCGGGTCGCCTCCACGTATCGGGGGAGGGTCAGCGCGCCGGCGCCGAGGTGCACGGCGGTGATCGGCTCGCCCACCTCGCCGATCAGGTCGATCACGTGACCGATCCGCTGCACGTATTCGAAGAACAGCTCGCCCGGATCGTCCAGGTTCACGTTCGACTGCGGCGTGCCGTCCACGATCAGGTTGAAGCTGCCCGGGGTGAATCGGTCGGGCTCGATGACGGCGTGGTGGCCGCTCAATTTCAAGGTGATCGACGGATGTTGCGCTACAGGCCTGCTCATCCCTCAAGTCTGCGCCCTCCGCAGTCTGCACCGGAGCGGCCCGAAACCGGGTTATACCTGAGAATTTATGGCACGTCAAGAATTGAGTGGACATGGTGAGCTAACCGGCATATAGTTGTTCTTTGCGCTTCCAGACTAAACTCTGCCTTCATATTGCGGTCGGCTTTGCGTGCTCAAGCCACCTTGACGCATACCTCGTTCCAGGATTTCAGAACACCGGAATCTCAGAACGCGAGGGTCTGAGGAGTTCGTACTCGGTATTCCTTACTAACAGTGACTAGACCTGACGGGGTCCACGGAGGTTATTTCCTTGGCTGCTGCGCGCAACGCAACCACCAACTCACCCAAGAACGGACGCGCCGCTGGCCGTCTTTCGTTCGCGAAGATCACCGACAACCTGACTGTTCCGGATCTGCTTGCTTTGCAGACCGAGAGCTTCGATTGGCTCGTCGGTAACGACAACTGGAAACAGCGTGTCGCAGAAGGCCAGGCGGCCGGTCGACAGGACCTGCCGACTCGCACCGGGCTCGACGAGATCTTCGAAGAGATCTCACCCATCGAGGACCTCGGCGAAACGATGCAGCTGTCGTTCACCAACCCGGAACTCGAGCCGGAGAAGTACACGATCGACGAGTGCAAGGAAAAGGGTAAGACCTACTCCGCACCTCTCTATGTGAACGCTGAGTTCATGAACCACCTCACCGGTGAGATCAAGACCCAGACCGTGTTCATGGGTGACTTCCCGCTGATGACCCCCAAGGGCACCTTCGTGATCAACGGCACCGAGCGTGTCGTCGTCTCACAGCTGGTCCGCTCCCCGGGCGTCTACTTCGACCGCCAGCAGGAGAAGACGTCCGACAAGGACATCTACTCCGCTCGCGTCATCCCGAGCCGCGGTGCCTGGCTCGAATTCGAGATCGACAAGCGCGACCAGGTCGGCGTTCGCATCGACCGCAAGCGCAAGCAGTCCGTCACCGTCTTCCTCAAGGCCCTCGGCCTCACGAGCGAAGAGATCCTCGAGGAGTTCAAGGGCTTCGCGTCGATCGAACTCACCCTGGAGAAGGACAACATCCTCACCAAGGAAGAAGCCCTCAAGGACATCTACCGCAAGCTGCGTCCGGGCGAGCAGGTTGCCGCCGAGGCCGCGCGTGCGCTCCTCGACAACTTCTTCTTCAACTCCAAGCGCTACGACCTGGCCAAGGTCGGTCGTTACAAGATCAACCGCAAGCTCGGACTCGAAGCGCCGCTCAGCGACTCCGTGCTGACACTCAAGGACATCCTGGCCACGATCAAGTACCTGGTTGCGCTGCACGACAACCAGACCACGATCGCCGGCGTCCGCGACGGCAAGCAGACCGACATCCGCATCGACATCGACGACATCGACCACTTCGGCAACCGTCGCATCCGTGCCGTCGGCGAGCTCATCCAGAACCAGGTGCGCACCGGCCTGTCCCGCATGGAGCGCGTCGTTCGCGAGCGCATGACCACGCAGGACATCGAAGCGATCACCCCGCAGACCCTGATCAACGTGCGCCCCGTCGTCGCCGCGATCAAGGAGTTCTTCGGTACCAGCCAGCTGTCGCAGTTCATGGACCAGAACAACCCGCTCGCCGGACTGACGCACAAGCGTCGCCTGTCCGCGCTGGGTCCGGGTGGTCTGTCCCGTGACCGTGCCGGCGTCGAGGTGCGAGACGTTCACCCCTCGCACTACGGCCGCATGTGCCCCATCGAAACCCCGGAAGGCCCGAACATCGGCCTGATCGGTTCGCTCGCCTCGTTCGCGCGGATCAACGCCTTCGGTTTCATTGAGACCCCGTACCGCCGCGTCGTCGATGGCAAGGTCATGAACGACCAGATCGACTACCTCACCGCCAGCGAAGAAGACGAGTTCATCGTCGCCCAGGCGAACGCCCCGCTCACCAAGGACTGGCACTTCGCCGACGCCCGTGTTCTCGCCCGCAAGAAGGGTGGAGAGGTCGACCTCTTCCCCGCGGAAGACATTGGCTACATGGATGTTTCGCCTCGCCAGATGGTGTCCGTCGCCACCTCGCTCATCCCGTTCCTCGAGCACGACGATGCGAACCGCGCCCTCATGGGCGCCAACATGCAGCGTCAGGCCGTCCCGCTCCTGATGAGCGAGAGCCCGCTCGTCGGTACCGGCATGGAGGTTTTTGCGGCCATCGACGCCGGTGACGTGCTCACCGCCGACAAGGCCGGCGTGGTGATGGAGGTTTCGGCCGACGTCGTCACCATTCAGCTCGACGAGGGCGGCACGCAGGAGTACTACCTGCGCAAGTTCGCGCGCTCCAACCAGGGCACGAGCTACAACCACCGCGTCATCGTGCAGGCCGGCGAGCGGATCGAAGTCGGCGAAGTCATCGCCGATGGCCCCGCCACCGAAAACGGAGAACTCGCTCTCGGCAAGAACCTGCTCGTCGCGTTCATGCCATGGGAAGGCTACAACTTCGAGGACGCGATCATCCTGAGCCAGAACCTGGTCAAGGACGACACCCTCTCGTCGATTCACATCGAGGAATACGAGGTTGACGCTCGCGACACCAAGCTGGGCAAGGAAGAGATCACCCGCGACTTGCCCAACGTGTCGCCTGATCTGCTCGCCGACCTCGACGAACGCGGCATCATCCGGATCGGTGCCGAGGTTCGCCCCGGCGATATCCTCGTCGGCAAGGTCACGCCCAAGGGCGAGACCGAGCTGTCCGCCGAGGAGCGCCTGCTGCGTGCCATCTTCAACGAGAAGAGCCGCGAAGTTCGCGACACGAGCCTCAAGGTTCCCCACGGTGAGCGCGGCACCATCATCGGTGTCAAAGTCTTCGACTCGCAGGACGGCGACGACGAGCTCGGCTCGGGCGTCAACCAGCGCGTCGCGGTCTTCATCGCGCAGAAGCGCAAGATCACCGAGGGTGACAAGCTCGCCGGCCGTCACGGCAACAAGGGTGTCATCTCCCGCATCCTGCCGATCGAGGACATGCCGTTCCTCGCCGACGGAACCCCGGTCGACATCATCCTCAACCCGCTGGGCATCCCGGGCCGCATGAACTTCGGTCAGGTCCTGGAAACCCACTTGGGCTGGATCGCCAAGCAGGGCTGGCAGGTGGAAGGCAAGCCCAAGTGGGCCGGCCGTCTGCCCGAGGCCGCGCACAGCGCAGCTCCGAACACCAAGGTCGCGACCCCGGTATTCGACGGCGCGCTCGAGGTCGAGATCGAGGGTCTTCTCGACTCGACGACCCCGACTCGTGACGGCGACCGCCTGATCGACCGCACCGGTAAGACCCAGTTGTTCGACGGCCGCTCCGGCGAGCCGTTCCCCAACCCGGTTTCCGTGGGCTACATGTACATCCTGAAGCTGCACCACCTTGTCGATGACAAGATCCACGCCCGTTCCACCGGCCCCTACTCCATGATCACGCAGCAGCCGCTGGGTGGTAAGGCGCAGTTCGGCGGACAGCGTTTCGGTGAGATGGAGGTGTGGGCGCTCGAAGCATACGGAGCCGCTTATGCCCTGCAGGAACTCCTGACCATCAAGAGCGATGACATCCTCGGCCGGGTGAAGGTCTACGAGGCCATCGTCAAGGGCGAGAACATTCAGGAGCCGGGTATCCCCGAGAGCTTCAAGGTTCTGATCAAGGAAATGCAGTCGCTGTGCCTGAACGTCGAGGTGCTGTCGAGCGACGGTACCGCCGTCAGCCTGCGCGACACGGATGACGAGGTGTTCCGCGCTGCGGAAGAACTCGGCATCAACATTTCCACCCGGTTTGAGTCGTCTTCGATCGACGACATCTAGGCCCGGCCGATGACGAACACTTCGAATACTTTCCAAGGAGAGAAATTGCTCGACGTAACCACATTTGACGAGCTTCGCATTGGCCTTGCGACCGCCGACGACATCCGTCGCTGGTCTCACGGTGAGGTCAAGAAGCCCGAAACAATCAACTACCGCACGCTCAAGCCGGAAAAAGACGGCCTGTTCGGCGAGCAGATCTTCGGCCCGTCCAGGGACTGGGAATGCTCATGCGGCAAGTACAAGCGAGTGCGCTTCAAAGGCATCGTCTGCGAGCGCTGCGGCGTCGAGGTCACGAAGTCGTCGGTGCGCCGTGAGCGCATGGGCCACATCGAGCTCGCCGCCCCGGTCACCCACATCTGGTACTTCAAGGGTGTCCCCTCGCGTCTCGGCTACCTGCTGGACATGGCTCCGAAGGACCTCGAAAAGGTCATCTACTTCGCCGCGTACATGGTCATCACGGTTGACGAAGACGGCCGCCACCAGGACATGCCCGGCCTTGAGAACGAGCTCCGCCTCGAGATCAAGACCATCGAGGGCCAGCGCGATTCCCGCATCGCTGACCGTCTGCAGCGCCTGGAAACCGACCTCGCAGCACTGGAGGCCGAAGGTGCCAAGAGCGACCAGAAGAAGCGCACCAAGGACGCCGCCGAAAAGGAGATGAGCCAGGTCCGCAAGTCTCTCGACGAGCAGATCGCTCACCTCGAGCGCGTTTGGGAAGACTTCCGCACCCTCAAGGTCGGCGACCTGAAGCCCGAAGACTCCGTCTTCCACGAGCTGCAGGACCGTTTCGGCATGTACTTCGAGGCCTACATGGGCGCCGAAGCCATCAAGAAGCGCCTGCTGGCCTTCGACCTGGTCACCGAGAGCGAAAACCTGCACCTGCAGATCGCCGAGGGCAAGGGCCAGAAGAAGATCCGTGCGATCAAGCGCCTCCGCGTGGTCAACGCGTTCATCATCACCGGCAACTCGCCGGCCGCGATGGTGCTCGACGTCGTCCCCGTGATCCCGCCCGAACTGCGCCCGATGGTGCAGCTCGACGGTGGCCGCTTCGCGACCTCCGACCTCAACGACCTCTACCGTCGCGTGATCAACCGCAACAACCGCCTGCGTCGTCTGCTTGACCTCGGTGCCCCCGAGATCATTGTGAACAACGAGAAGCGGATGCTGCAGGAGGCCGTTGACGCACTCTTCGACAACGGTCGTCGTGGCCGCCCCGTCACGGGTACCGGTAACCGCGCCCTCAAGTCACTGAGCGACATGCTCAAGGGCAAGCAGGGTCGTTTCCGTCAGAACCTGCTCGGCAAGCGCGTCGACTACTCCGGCCGTTCGGTCATCGTCGTCGGCCCGCAGCTCAAGCTGCACCAGTGTGGTTTGCCCAAGCAGATGGCACTCGAGCTGTTCAAGCCGTTCGTGATCAAGCGCCTGATCGACCTGAGCCACGCTCAGAACATCAAGGCCGCCAAGCGCATGGTCGAGCGTTCACGCCCGCAGGTCTGGGACGTGCTCGAGGAGATCATCCGCGAGCGCCCCGTGCTGCTGAACCGGGCACCGACGCTCCACCGCCTCGGCATCCAGGCGTTCGAGCCTCAGCTCGTGGAGGGTAAGGCGATCCAGCTGCACCCTCTCGTCTGTGCCGCGTTCAACGCCGACTTCGACGGTGACCAGATGGCAGTTCATCTGCCGCTGTCGATGGAAGCCCAGGCCGAAGCGCGCATCCTGATGCTCGCCTCGAACAACATCCTGAAGCCGTCTGACGGTCGCCCGGTGACCCTGCCCACCCAGGACATGATCATCGGTCTGCACCACCTGACCACGCTCAAGGAAGGCGTCATCGGCGAGGGCCGGGCGTTCTCCTCGATCGCGGAAGCGATTCTCGCTTTCGACCAGAAGAAGGACGCGAACCAGGGCCTCGACCTGAACGCCAAGGTGCGCATCCGTTTGGCCGACAAGTACTTCGAGGAGGGCACGCAGCCCGAAGGCGTCGAACTCGTCAACGGCCAGGCCGTCGGAACCGTGTTGGTGACCACCACGCTCGGCCGCGCGATCTTCAACGAGGCCATGCCGGTTGACTACCCGTACTTCGAAAAGGTCGCCGACAAGGGCACCCTCTCGGCGATCGTCAACGACCTCGCCGAACGGTACCCGAAGGTGGAAGTCGCCGCGACGCTTGACCGCGTCAAGGACGCCGGTTTCTACTGGGCCACCCGGTCCGGTGTGACCGTGGCGCTCAGCGACATCCTGACCCCGCCGAACAAGCCGCAGATCGTTGCCGGCTACGAGAAGCAGGCCGCCAAGGTGCAGTCGCAGTTCGAGAAGGGTCTCACGACCGACCTCGAGCGTCGCCAGGAGCTCATCCAGATCTGGACCAAGGCAACCGAAGACGTTGCCGCGGCCATGCAGGAGAACTTCCCGGCCGACAACACCATCAACCGCATGGTTACCTCTGGTGCCCGTGGTAACTGGCTGCAGGTGCGGAACATCGCTGGTATGCGAGGCCTGGTCAACAACCCGAAGGGTGAGATCATTCCTCGCCCGATCATTTCGAGCTACCGCGAAGGCCTGTCCGTCGCCGAGTACTTCATTGCTACTCACGGTGCTCGTAAGGGTCTGGCCGACACGGCTCTGCGTACCGCCGACTCCGGGTACCTCACGCGTCGTCTCGTGGACGTCTCGCAGGATGTCATCATCCGCGAAGACGACTGTGGCACGACCAAGGGCCTGGAACTGCCGATCGCCGAGGTCAACCCGATGGGCGATCTCGTCCGCCACCCCAACGTGGAGAACGCGGTCTACGCTCGCAGCTTGGCCACCCCGGCGGTCAACGCCAAGGGTGAGATCGTGGCTGACGCCGGCGACGACGTGGGTGACGTGCTCATCGACAAGCTGGTCGAGGCCGGTGTCGAGACCATCAAGGTGCGCTCGGTGCTGACCTGTGAGTCGGCCGTCGGAGTGTGTGCGGTCTGCTACGGCCGCTCGCTCGCCACCGGGCTACTCGTCGACATCGGTGAGGCCGTCGGTATCATCGCCGCACAGTCCATCGGTGAACCGGGCACCCAGCTCACAATGCGCACTTTCCACACCGGTGGATCGGCATCCGCCGACGACATCACCCAGGGTCTGCCTCGTGTGCAGGAACTGTTTGAGGCGCGTACCCCCAAGGGTGCGTCGCCGATCGTCGACACCGCCGGTCGCATCACCATCGAGGACACCGACCGCAGCCGGAAGGTCATCCTGACCCCCGACAACGGCGATGAGCCGATTGCCTACCCGGTGCTCAAGCGCTCCACTCTCCTCGTCGAGGATGGCCAGCATGTCGAGCTCGGCACGCAGATCATCATCGGCGCCGTCGACCCGAAGGAAGTTCTTCGCGTCAAGGGTGTTCGCGCCGTGCAGAAGCACATCGTCGGTGGCGTGCAGGATGTCTACCGGTCGCAGGGTGTGCCGATTCACGACAAGCACATCGAGGTCATCGTTCGCCAGATGCTGCGCAAAGTTACCGTCGTCGAGCACGGCGACACCGGCCTGCTCCCCGGCGAGCTCGTTGACCGGTTGAAGTACAACGACCTCAACCGCACCGCGCTCACCGAGGGCAAGAAGACGGCGTCGGCTCGTCAAGAAGTCATGGGTATCACCAAGGCCTCGTTGGCGACCGAATCCTGGCTGTCGGCCGCTTCCTTCCAGGAGACCACCCGGGTTCTGACCCAGGCGGCCATGGAAGGCAAGAGCGACCCGCTGATGGGCCTCAAGGAGAACGTGATCATCGGTAAGTTGATCCCGGCCGGCACCGGTCTTCCCCGCTACCGCGACGTCACCGTCGAGGCAACGGATGAAGCCAAGGCTGAGCGTTACCCGAACCGCATCTTCACCGATGATGCAGCGTTCAACGAGGGTGACCTGAGCTTCGTCGACTTCGACAGCTTTTCGTCGGATGACTTCACCCCCGGCACCTACAACTAGTCACTAGCGATAGGTTCCACGGACGGCCTCCTGCCTCGGCAGGGGGCCGTCCTCGGTTAAGCCCGTTCGCCTCCGCTGGTCGAGCCTGTCGAAACCCGAGCCTGTCGAGACCCGCGATAGGCTGGTCCAGAATCTTTCTGGGGGTATCGCATGGGTGCAGGTCCGGTGTCCGCTTCGGCAATGACGCGTCGACGGATGTGGGTACTCCTCGGCGCCGTCGGCTCCATGCTGGTCATCGCCCTCATTGTCCTGCTCATTGTCTGGCGGGGCGGCGCGGGCGCGCCGGAGCGAGAGGCGGTCGGGCGGCCGCAGCCGCACTCGTCCCCTGCGCCCCTGGCCCTCGCGAGTGTGCCTGCTCCGACGGCCACGACGGATGGGCCGCATCCGTCGACCTGTGATGAGCTCTACAGCCCGGCGATCGTGGCCGCTTTCGATGACCTGGTGCTCAACCCGGCCTGGGTCGCTGAGGAGAACTCGGACGTCAACCGCGGGTCCGGGGACCCGGAGTTGATCGCCCTGATCGACGCTACCGGGGAGCGCCTCACCTGCGTGTGGGCGAACGCCAACGGCGGGTCCGGCCTGGGACTGACCACGGAGTTGGTGTGGGTGACCCCGGAACAGTCGACCAAGATTCAAAGCCGGCTGACCGCCGCAGGTATGAACTGCTACGAGGAACTCGGCGGAATGCGTTGCCTCATCGAGACAACCAAGGATGGTGAACTCGTCGGTGAGTCGCACTTTCTTCGCGACGACATCTGGCTGGCCACCAGATATGTCAATACCGGACCGGACGGCTACACGCACGACATCATCGCCAACGTGTGGGCCGACGAGTAGTCGCCCGGGAGATCCGCAATCCGCGCACAAAGTAGGGTAGAAGCAACGACCGGCAGACCTGCTTTTCGGGAGCAGAGGAACAGTATGCGGTTGGTCGGGCAGCTCGGTGGAGCGCTAGTCGGTGCCATGGGTCTCCTGGTGCTGGTCAGTTGGTACGTCGGAGTCGACGCCCTGCCGCCCGTGCTCCGCGACCTGCTGGCGATGAAGCCGATGGCAGCCCTGGGGCTCGTGCTGGTGGCGGTTGCCGTGCTGGCCGTCGATCGTCGCAGGCTGACCGTGATCCTGGGTCTGCTGGCACTGATGATCGGCGCCCTCACGATCGCGGAGTTCGTCGTCGGCCGATCACTCGGCATCGATGTGCTCCTGCCGGGAATCGACTTCGGCGGGCGGTCGGAGCGGATGGCGCCGTCCACGTCGGTGGCGCTGGTCCTGCTCGGTGCGTCCGTCATCGCCAGCCGGGCCGCTCGATCCGCCGTGATGCTCGGCTTCGCATTCGCGGCCCTGGGCGTCAGCCTGGTCGCGATCCTGGGTTATGCCTATGGCGTCTCCTCGCTGTATTCGCTGGGCGGCTACACGAGTATGGCCTGGCAGACGGCCCTGGGCGTCGGAATCCTCGCCACGGCCCTGTTGATTCAGCGCCCCGATGCCGGTCTGATCGGCCTCTTCCGAGACGGTGGCAGTGCGGGTCGGCTCCTCCGCCAGGTCATTCCATTCCTAGTTCTGGGACCGTTCATCCTCGGTTGGCTGCGGCTGTGGGGACAGCGCCAGGGCTGGTACGACACGGCCTTCGGCGTCGCCATCCTGATCCTCGGCATGACAGTGCTCAGCTGCGTGCTGGCGTGGGTCGCTGCCCGCCGGCTGCGTGACCTCGATCGTCAGCGTGATGGCGCGATGCAGGCTCTCGCTGAGGCCAACCACACGTTGGAGGCGACGGTCGAGAACCGAACCCGCCAGCTCGCGGAGACGGCCGACACGCTGCACACCCTCATCAAGATCGCACCCGTTGGAATCGTGCAGATGGATGCCGCGGGCGGGCTCGTGTCCGCCAACGACCAGTGGCTGGCACTCAGCGGCCTCACGAAGAGTCAGTCGCGCCGCGACGGCTGGGCCACCGCGCTCCATCCGGATGACGCGGAACGGGTGCTCCTCGGTTGGGAAGCGAGCGCCGCAGCCGGCGAGCCCTACGAAACCACCCTGCGGTTTCGCACCCCTGAGGGCCACATCAACTGGGTGCAGGTGAACACCGCTCCGATGCGTGATGAGAAGGGCATCATCGGGCACCTGGCCAGCGTCACCGATGTCACCGCGCAGCGTGAGGCCGAGAACGCGGCCACGGCCGCCGCGGCCCGGTTCGAGGCTGCCTTCGCTTCCTCGCCGTTGGGAACGGCCATCGTGACGCTCGACGGACAGGTAGTGGCCGCCAACAGGCGGCTCCTGGAACTGGCGGGTCACCAGAACCCGCTTGTCAGCGTCCATATCGAGACGATCTTCATGCCGGCTGAGGACGCTGACGATGAGGAGATGGAGAGCGCTGGCCTGGAAGGTCCGTCGACCCGACAACGCATCGACCGGCGGATGCGCCACGAAGGCAATCAGGAAACCTGGGTCAAGGTCAGCATCGCCGAGATCTTCGAGGGCGACCAGGCCGGGGGACTGCTGTACCAGCTGGAGGACATCACCGCCCGACGCCTGGCCGAGGCGCGGGTTGAGCACCTGGCATTCCACGACCCGCTGACGAACCTGCCCAACCGTCTGCTCCTGCTCGACCGGTTGAAGCAGGCGCTTCTGCAGGCGTCGCGCCAGGGTCGCGGCGTTGCGGTGCTATTCATCGACCTCGACCGGTTCAAGTTCGTCAATGACAGCCTTGGGCACCACGCCGGTGACACAGTGCTGAACGAGGTTGCCATCCGCCTCCGGCAGAGCATCCGGGCCGGCGACACGGTGTCCCGGATCGGAGGCGACGAGTTCGTCGTGATCTGCCCGGATGTCGGTGGCAGCGAGGATGTGCACCGGATCGCCGATTCGATCCAGGCGGCCATCGCGCGGCCGATCACGATCGGCGACCAGTTGGCATCCGTCGACGCCAGCATCGGGATTGCTTTCGGCCTCGGGCACGACGATGCCGAACTGCTCCTGCGCAATGCGGATCAGGCCATGTACCTGGCGAAGGACCGCGGGCGCGCCCGCTACGAGGTCTTCGACGACGACCTGCGGTACCGTATCCATCAGCGGCTCGACAGCGAGTTGGCCCTGCGCGACGCGGTGGAACTGGGCCAGATCGAATCCTGGTATCAGCCGATCGTGGATCTGCAGGACCACAAGGTGGTGGCGACCGAGGCTTTGGCACGCTGGCGGCGGCCCGAGCGCGGGCTCGTGATGCCGGGTGACTTCATTGCTCTCGCCGAGGAAGTGGGTCTGATCAAGGGAATCGGATCGACGGTGCTCGGCCAGGCGTGCCGGGCGGCCACGGGGCTGGCTCAGGGAGTGGCGGTCAGCGTCAACGTGTCCGCGCGGCAATTCGTGCAGGATGACTTCGGTGACGTCGTCAAGCGGGCCCTCGCCGAGTCGGGTCTGCCGCCGGAACAGCTCTGGCTGGAGCTGACCGAGAGCGCGGTGCTCGACGCCATCGATTCCGCGGCCCGGACCTTCCAAGAACTGCGGAGCCTCGGCGTGCGGCTGGCCATCGACGACTTCGGCACGGGGTATTCATCTTTCACCCACTTGCGCGCGTTCACGGTTGACCTGCTCAAGATCGACCTGACGTTCATTCGCGACGTCGAGAGCTCCGATCACGATCGCGCGATCGTGGAGGGAATCCTGCGTCTGGCCGATTCCCTGAACCTGGATGTCGTCGCCGAGGGCATCGAGACGACGAGCCAGCGGGACCTGCTGAGATCCATGGGCTGCCGCTTCGGCCAGGGCTATCTTTTCTCCAAGCCCACGCCGTCCGTGCATCCCGAAGTGCAGTTCGCCCACTAGCCCTGGCGCTCTGCGGTGCCCGGGGCGGAGGGTGATGTCGCAGCCGCCCTATGAGAGTGCCACTGCTCGGCCTTATCCCGTCGGGTTCGCCCGGTCGAATTGAAGGCCGGCCTCGTAGCCCACCCAGCGTCGTTTCACCCACCGCACCTCGGCCACCTCCGGTTGTGCCAGGCTTCCGGGGATCTCGACGATGACGAGCGCTCCCGGTTCCAGACGGTGGCGGAGCGATAGGCGGCACCCGCCGAAGCCGATGTCCTCGACCGCTGCCGTGAGCGCCCCGGGATCCCGATCCAGGGATTCCGCTTCCGGATGATCGACGACGTCGAGTGCCAGCCCTCCCGCCGCGGCGGTGGGCACGCGGTCGACGGCGAACGCGGCCTCACGTTCCCGGGCGAGTTCGAGAGCTGGGCCGCGCTCGAAGAGGGTGACGAGATGCAAAACAGCCGACGAGCTGGTAGCCATCCGAACCTGGGCGCGCCGCCAGGGAAGCGTGGGCGTTGTGGCCCCACGTACTGCACGCCAGCCGGCAGTGGCGAGGTAGGCCTTCTCCTCCTCGTCTCCCCGGACCCAGCTCGGTGATTCGGTGATCACCTGTACCAGGTCCACGGTCTGCTCTGGGGTGAGCGGATCGAAACGGAAGCCGATCGTCACACCGTCCGAGGAGTTCACGATCCAGCTGCCTATTCCGGGCAGTTCGCCGACCTCAGGGATCTGAAGAGCGGTGACCGACGATGCCTTGGAGGCGAAGCCCTTCGGGTCGAGCCGCTCCGACCAGGGAATGGATATGCGTGCCCCCATCAGGCTCAGGTCGACGAGTTCACCCGGGTGAGCGCCAAAATTCTGGAAGGCTGCGGTCACCGGTGTACTCATCGGCGTGCGCTCGGCTGACCGGAGGCGTGGACGCTCAACGCACAGAGTGACGGCCAGCACCAGGCCGACCACGAAGTACAGGCACCAGAAGACGTTGATGTACAGCGCGCTCGTGTTGGCGAGTTCCGGGCTGAGGAAGATTCCTCGCACCAGGCCGACGGCCGCCAGGGTCAGAAGCACCAGGTGGGGGAGCGCGATTCGCCAGTGGAAGACCTGTTCTTTCAGGCCAACGCCCTTGGGGGTGACGTTGAAGGCTTTGACTCGCAGGCCCAGCGTCTCAGCTGCCGCGGAGAGCGCGATGGCGGGGGTCAACGCCAATTCGTAGATGTTGCTCCAGGAATGGCTCCGGCGACGTCCGACGATGATGGCGAAACACAGCATCACGCAGAGATAGGTGGGCAGCCAGAAGATAAGCAGGGCCTCCACGCTCGTGTCCAGGGCGACCACCCCGAAGAGGAGGAAGAGCAGCGGGGTAATGATGTAGATCAGCTTGAAAACCCCGAAGTACCAGTAGACGACCGCATCGGAATAGAGCCACCTCTGCATGAGTGTGAGTCCGGGCAGGGTCAGTGGGTTCCACTTGCGGGCCGTCTGGATGTTGCCGCGGCACCAGCGGTCACGCTGCTTGAGCATGTCGGCCAGGTTCTCCGGGGCCAGCCCGGCCGCAATGATGTCCGGCACGAATTCGGTCCGGTACTTGGCCCCCTGGATCAGGAGGCCCGTGGCGAGATCCTCCGTGATCACACCCACTGCAAATCCGCCCACGCTTTCCAAAGCCGAGCGGCGGAACATCGTGTTGCTCCCCACGTACATCACCGCATTGAAGCGTGATTTGCCGGCCTGCAGGGTACGCATGAAGAAGTCCTGCTCGTTCGGCAAAGCCTTACCGGAGAACAGGTTGTACTGGAACGGGTCCTCATTGTAGAACGCCTGGGGCGCCTGGACGAAGCCCAGCTCGGGGTCCTGAAAACGACCGACGGTGCGCTCCAGGAAGTCCGGCCGGGGAACCATGTCCGCGTCCAGGGTCACGATCAGGTCCCCGTCGCTCCGCCCAAGCGCATTGTTGAGGTTGCCGGCTTTGGCGTGAGCGTGGTCAGGCCGGATGAGATGGATGGCCCCGTACTCTTCGGCAAGTTGGCGCACTTCCTCACGCGCGCCGTCATCGCAGACGAAAACGCGAACGCCGTCGGTTGGATAGCGCATGCCCACGGCGCCGGCGATGGTCATCCGGAGCATTGACACGGGCTCGTTGTAGGTGGCAATGAACACGTCGACCCGCGGGAGCTCGTCTGCTGGCGGCAACGGCACAGTGCGCCCGGCGTATGGGGTCCAGAGGGTGACATACACCGCCAGCGATTGTGCGAATCCGAGTACTTCGACCGTCAACAGCAGAATGCCGGTCGCAGTGTTCCACCAGGCGTCGGACGGGATGGTGAACAACACGCGCCACGTGAGGTAGATGATTCGCACGACAATGGTGATCACGATGGCAGTCTTGTGCCCGAAGCCGGGGCGCCGGCGTGAACCGATCCAAAGCGTTTCCATCACGACCAGTATCAAGGCCGGATAGACAAGCATCCAGTACCAATTTTCAATCATCTTGCAGCCCCCTGGTCGTTCCTAGGGAAAACCTAGCAGTGCTGGTTCAGATTCGGTGAGCATCAGAATTTTCGGTTTCCCGGGGGTTTTGGTGATTGCAGGAGGGCGTTCTTGCCGGGCAGGGCCGCCGGCGTCTGCGAGCCATTGGTCGAGGTGGTGGGCTTCGGTCCGGGCGGGCGGGCGTTCGTAGCCGGGCCAGCGGCATCCGACGTAGCGGGCCACGATTCCCGCGCGTTGCTTCTCGGTGAATGAGGTGCTGCGCGAGGCCGATGTTGACGCATTGTCCGTCGTCGAGAAGTGTGACTGGACTACAGCCCCGACCTCTTACTCGGCAACGCCACCAGCGTCTGCTTGGGGTTTACCTCGATCGGTGGCCTAAGCCAGTACTGCGTTCCGGTGCGGCTGATCGTCCAGTGCTGGTTGTGCAGCAGCAGATGGTGGGGATGGCAGAGGAGTAC
>NZ_SOFV01000045.1:0-1268 GCF_004402465.1 Cryobacterium sp. TMT2-14
AGTAGACCTGGATCGTGCCCGCGTCCAAGGCCCGCCACCGGCGCCGCCCCGCACCCCTGTCGTAGCGTGGGCAACGTTTCAGGCAGACCCCGCACCGGTTCCGCATCGACCTGGTCAGCCGAACCGACGCAACAAAAACGCCCGCTACGAGGTCGAGATCAACGTCCTCGACCACTGTCTTGTCGACACCGAGCAAAGTCCGCCATAAAGTTAGAGACCGCACGCCGTTTTCCCGCCTATAAAGTTTCTTTCCTTTGACAGTCAGAAACCTAGACAGGAAGCGGCGTGCGGCCGTTAAGGCGCTCCGAAACACCCACGGATACAGCAGGGGAGCCAAAATCTCCGTCAAATTCGTTAGGGAGCCCGCGGTGCCTGAGGGGCGCACCGACGGATGCGCGTGGTCGGCAACACCACGGCACTGCGCCGAACGAATTACTTTCTATACTCGTGCAGAACCTCTTGACTTTTTATTAGTACACATCTACTATTAGGGTATGGCTGGAGCCCCCACTCCGCACCACCCCACCGCCTCACCGCAGGCGGCGCCGTCCCTCGCGCAGTCACCCCTCGCGCAGGCACCCCGTGCACAGTCATCCCTCGTGCAGCAGCAGCTGCAGCAGGCCCGTGACCTGGCCGCGGCCGTGCTGGATTCGGTGTCCTTCTCCCTCTTGGGCGAGGCGGACGCGATGATGGTGCTGGGCATGGTTGAAGACCTCGGCCGTCGGGTCGATGCGGCCAGGGTTGCCTCTGCCGCCGACATTTCGGTGCGGTCCCGCCGCATCCTGGGCCATGAGTCCCTCGCATATAAGAACGGGGCTAGCAGCGGCATCGACCTGATCACTCGCCTGACACGCGTCTCTTCCCGGGAGGCGAACCGGCGGGTGCGCCTGGGCGAGAACGTCACCCCGCGCCGGGCGGGCACCAGCATGTTGCCGCCCTACTACCCGGCCGTGGCCGATTCCCTCACCGCCGGGGACCTCGGCGTGGACGCGGCCGAGAACATCGTCACCGCCCTCGACCAGGTCGCGGCCCGGGTCGCGCCCGACGAGCTCGGCACCGCCGAACGTGCCCTGGTGGCCAGTGCGACCGGCGCCGTCACCGACGACACCCGCGGCCTGCCCGGGGAGGGGTTCGCGTTTCCTGCGGACCTGGTGCGGGGCATGGCCAGCCAGTGGCAGGCCCGCCTCGATCCCGACGGCACCGCCCCCAACGAGCCCGTCGCCGAAGCCCGCAGCACTGTCGGCTTCGGGCTCTTCCGCGACGGCCTC